>JASLGC010000026.1 GCA_030150335.1 Flavobacterium sp. | reverse complement strand
GACTACCAGTTCACTAAATACAGATAGCAATCCAAAACCATAAATATAGTATTCAGCTAAAGCCAGTAAATTAGATTCGTAAAATAAAGAGATTAGTATTCCTATCAACAAAGGAGTAAACTTGAAGATATTCCTAAATAATTCAGAAATTATAGGTTTGTCAAGAGCTCTTAATGCTTCTGTATTAAAAAGAGTTATCGCGTAAAATGGAACAAATAACACAGCAAGTTTTATAACGCTATAAATATTTTGATCAAAAAAACTATTTACCCATTCTTCACTTGTCAATAAATAGAATAAACTGATTAAAATTATTGATACTAAGCCAATCATTTTCAATATTTGAAGATATACTTTTTTCAAACTTGAAAATGCTTGTAGTGCCTTTAATTTACCTGCAAAATAAACTATAGAAACATCTGTTCCTAATAGAACAATACTACCAATAACCAATAAATAAACTCTAATAAACTCGTATTCCCCAACTACACTTGGTTCAAAATTTCGTGTCATTAGCAATGTCAACCCAAAAAGAAATGCAACACCAGCTCCTCTTAATCCAAAAGTAATTAAACTTTGAAATAGAACCTGACTCTTTTTATTTAAAAATAGTCTCTCTAAAAAACTCATTTATTCCAATTTATTATCTCAACACACTATACTTTGGTCTTTTTGCCTTTGCAGCAAACTCTTCAGATCCAATTGCATTAACTTGAATACCTATTCCCGCTTCTTCAAATATAGAAACAGCAAATTCATACCAAGAACACACTTTCTCTCCGCTATAATGATAAACTCCAAAAGGCATCTTATCTTGTATTAAACGCATCAAGAATTGACTTAAATCAACTGCATCAGTCGGACAACCTATCTGATCATTCACAACACTTATTTCTTTTCTTGTTTCTCCTAACCTTAGCATTGTTTTTTTAAAGTTATTTCCAAAATTAGAATAAATCCAAGAAGTACGAACGATATAATACTTATCTAAAATATCCTTGATATATTCTTCTCCCTTCAATTTAGAAGAACCATATACATTTATCGGATTTGGTTCATCCATTATTGTATAAGGAGTTCGTTTATTGCCATCAAAAACAAAATCTGTAGATATCTGAATCAATATCACTCCGTTTTCTCTACATGTTTGCGCCAAACACTTTACACCTTCTGCATTAACTAAATAAGCTTTCTCTACTTCATCTTCAGCTTTGTCAACCGCAGTATAAGCCGCTAAATTAACACAATAATCCGGTTGTGTTTTACTGAAAACCTCCCGACACTGAGATAAACTCGTTATATCAAGTAAAGTAGAATTTAAAAAAAGAAAATCAATCCCAAAATATTCTTTTGAAATTGATTTTAAAGCTTGTCCAACTTGGCCATTTGCCCCTGTAACTAAAATTCGCATATTGAAAGTGATTTTTTTAAAATGGGCAATTCCATATCCTTTTCAGATAATATAAGTTCCTTAGGATCTATCCCCCAGTCAATATCTAATTCTTTATCGTTAAATATAATTCCTCCTTCGGCTTCTTTCTTATAATAATTATCACACTTATATGAAAAAAGAGCAGTATCACTAAGCACTACAAATCCGTGTGCAAATCCTCGAGGAACAAATAATTGCCGATGAGATTCTCCTGTTAATACAGTTTTAAAAGAAGCCCCATACGTAGCAGAATCCGGTCTTAAATCCACAACAACATCTAAAATAGCCCCATCTAACACCTGAACTAATTTTGCTTGTTGGTGCTGTCCTCTCTGATAATGCAATCCTCTCAAAACATTTTTTGTAGAAAAAGACTGATTATCTTGCACAAAATTAATTGACAAACCAGTGGTTCTATTGAACTTCTCTTGGTTAAAAGTTTCCAAAAAATAGCCACGCTCATCCTTAAAAATAGTTGGCTCTAATAACAAGCACCCATCTATTTGTGTCTCAATAATCTTCATCTCTACTTATTTTGATTGCTATATCTTCTATAACTTCTAACTAAAGCGTTCCCTACAATGAATAAAAAAACAAATACAAAGCCTGTTCTCACTATAACTTTCTTAACTGAGACATGTGTTACATCTTTGTAATCAACATTTTCACTTGTACTATAAACTTTATATAATGCGTTTTCTCCTTCCATTATACTCAGTTCAACATTAGCCAACTCTTGAATCAGCTTATCTTTTCCAAGCAATAAATCCGATACAACATCCTCTCCATTCAATTTAATTTCTTTTGAGAATATATTATTACATTGAACAATTGACTTTTCAATCTCAACTTTGCGAAGTTCAAGATTACTTAAAGCTATTTTCTTTCTGTTTTGTATAAAGCTTTCACCTTCAATTTTTTGTTGTATTTCTCTAAAAAATGAAGCAAAATCAAATTGAGGTGTAGCAGTAATTTTTAGCTTGTGATAATGGAAGTTTCTATCAACCATTTCACTCTGTAACAATACGTCATTTTTATCAACCTTAGAGCTCAAAATCGATAGAACAGACACATTACTTTTTAAATCAGAAATATTTGCAATACCCTCTAATTGAATACTAACTAATCCCTTTTTTAAAAGCAATGTATCTTGACTATACTTATTATCTATTAAATTTTTTAAGTAGTCATAAGAACCATAATTAATCACTACGATTGTTTCGTGCTCCACAAGTTTTTCACCAAGCGTATAACTCGTTATTACCCCTTCGCCATTTGCATTTCTTGTTGTCAAATAATAGCCAATTCCTCCTCCAATCAAAAATGAAAGTACAAGAAATATTACATTTCTTTTGACATACTGAACTACATTAAACAAAAGTTTGCCAATCGAATCACCAATCGAATTGAAAAAAGAAGAAAGATCGTTTAAATCAATCTCATCAAAATTATCGTTCTTATTATTACTCATCTTCTCTACTAAGAATTAAAAATCTGTTCTAACATTTTAATTGTAATCAAGTAAGTAGGTTTCACACCCGTCGTACCTAATCCTCCTGAAGCTAATGTACTTCCTGTTTCCAATGGATTATCAGAAGCGTAGTAAGCATAACGCACTTTTACATCAGGGTTAATACTTTTTCTAATTTTAGAAGCAGACTGAATTGCCTTTTGGTAATGAGCACCTTCCATCTCCAGACCGATAACTCCCCATGTAGAATCGTGGAAGAATTTCAACAAGTCCTTATTTTGAAGAGAAGTTCCTAATACCGTAACCATCGTACCACCAAAAACAGGGATGTCATCATTTTCAAACATTTCCACTGTCAATTCATTATCAAAAGGATAGTTATCTCCAGTTCCTTCATTAATGTGCGCAAACGGGATCATAATATCACCTTTTCCTCCTACAAGAATACCAGCTTTCCCCATAATAGATACAGACTCAACATTGATCAAAGTAGTCTTTTGGAAAGGTTTTAAAAGCTCATCAATTGTTTCATAAGCCTGTTCTCCAAAAGCATAATCCATTACAATAATTACAGGAAATTCTCCATCAATTTTTGCAGTAGAAAAGTTTGTATTTTTAAGGTTAATCTTCGCTGTATCAAAAATCTGAACATCAATATTAGTTCCTGATTCATCTCTTAGGAAAACCATTCCTTCGCGCTCAGCTCTATCTCCTACTAAGTTTCTCAACTCTTTATTTTCAGGTTTGCTCAACTCTTCATAAATCTCAAGCTCAGAACTAACCTCTACTTGACCTTTCATAACAGATGGAGCAAAAATAGAGTTCATCACACTATGCATATTAGCACTAATGATATGAATTGGTCTATTTAATAATCCTTTTTCTACAAGAACGTTTTTAATGCGATCAGACCACATTTCACCATAAATATGGTGTCCTAATCTCTCTCTCAACAATGGGCTAAAAGTAATCGTACGTTTTTCGTTGTCAATATCTTCTTCAATCGCCAATTTACCTAACCAATAGATAACATCTAAGAATCTATCTTGATTTTCAGGAATAGCAAATTTCTCATAAATATCAAGTACCTCTGAGAAAGAACGTCCTAATACGTTAGATAAGTGAGACATGATAATCTCTTTTTCCTCTAACTCCAATGGTTCTTTTTTCTTAGCAGCTACTTCAATTTTCTTCCAATCGCGAGTTACTTTTCCTTCTTCTCCAATCAATACGCGATCTTTAATCTTATGTGATTCGATGAAAATAAACGTCAAGTGCGTCAAAACATCATAAATATCAGATCTACCTCTTGTAATCTCAATATTCATTTGCTCTTCATCAATTCTATAACAGTTTCTTCTTCTTTTTGGTGGAACCAAAGCTGTGAAATGAGAGAATGAATATCCCTCATCAGACGTTAAATTAATATATCTACATTCTTCTATACCAATAGGCAAACGTTCAATAACATATAAAAGTCCATTTAACTCAACTTTTTCTTCTGCAATCGTTCCATAAATCTCAGGGCGTAACTCTAATAAAGCCTCTCTTAATGTATCACCTGATACTCCCATTGGCTTATAAAACCCTCTATTAAACAAGTGACGCATTGTAATATACATACGCTCTACCGCCGCTGACGATACCTGTGCTCTCGTTCTCGAAATATTTTTAATCTCTTTCATAAACTTTCTCCTTTTACGTCTATTATTTTTATCTCTATTCTAAATTTAATTTATCCGCAATGTTTCTATCATTGCTCAATCGTGGCAACTTATTTTGCCCTCCAAGCTTTCCAATACTTTTCATGTATTCTTGGAAACCTTCATTTTTTACATTGCTTATTACTAATGTTCTCAGCACTTTTCCTACAATCAAATCATCGTAATAAACATTTTGTTTTCTCAACGCCTCATCTATTCTCAAGGCAAATGCATCCATATCTTGTGGTTTTCTACCAAACTCAATAAACCATTCATGATAAGGCAATCCCTCCTTAGGAGTCGTTTGTGGTGCTACAGTAAACTCATTTACTTCTACATCCGTTCCTGCCATAGCCTCCTGAAGTGCTGTTTCAACTTCCTTCCCAATTACGTGCTCTCCAAAAGCTGAAGTATAATGTTTAATTCTACCAGAAACTACGATTCGATAAGGACTAAGATTAACGAATCTAACCGTATCTCCAATATTATACCCCCAAAGCCCAGCATTAGTCGAAATAATCAAAACATAATTAACGCCTAATTCTACTTCACCAATTGTATATCGCTTAGGATTTTCGGTATAAAACTCATCTGCTTTGATAAATTCATAGAATATACCAGCATCTAATAACAACAACAATCCTTCTTCTTTCTGAGAATCTTGGTATGCGAAGAACCCTTCAGATGCAGGGAATAATTCAATAGATGGAACTCTCCTACCTATTAACTGTTCAAACTTTGCTCTATAAGGCTCAAAGTTTACCCCTCCATAAATGAATAGATTAAAGTTCTTGAATATATCTCCAACAGGTTTGTTCTTTTTCTCTTTCAACTTCTCAAAATACATCTGCACCCAGCTTGGAATCCCAGAGATAACAGTCATATCCTCATCCATTGTTTCCAAGACTACTGCATCTACCTTTGTTTCCCAATCATCAATACAATTAGTCTTCAAACTCGGCAATCTATTTTTCTGTAAATATGCAGGAACGTAATGCGCTACAATACCAGATAAACGACCTAATTTAATCCCGTTTTTTTCATCTAATATTGGACTTCCTTGTAAGAAAATCATCTTTCCATCCACAAAATCAGCTTTACCAGTTTCATGAATATAAGCCAAGATTGCATTTCTTGCCGCCTCGATGTGATAAGGCATGGACTCTTTTGTCAAAGGGATGTATTTAGCACCAGATGTAGTACCAGATGTTTTTGCAAAATAAAGAGGTTTGCCTTTCCACAACACATTGCTTTCACCAGCAACAACTCTGTCTATATATTTTCGCAAACCTTCATAATCGCGAACAGGAACATTCGCTGTAAAATCAGTATAATCTTTAATTTGACTAAACTTATGGTCTTTTCCAAACTCCGTATCTTTTGCTTGAGAAACTAAAGATTCGAATACCTTTTGTTGTACTTCCACAGGGTTATTCACCCATTTCTGTGTTTTTTTATCTATAATTGAAGCAAATATTTTTGCAGCAAATGATTTTAATGACATACTCTTTTATTCAAAGTCTATAAAAATTGAACTGTCTAAAGGATAAGAATCCTTCCACAATTCAAAGTGAAAATATTTAATGGATGTATTTATACTATTCTCATCATAATTTCCGTCATATAATCCAATTACTTCTCCTGAAATAACATTGTCATATTCAGATTTAGTCAAAGTAGTTAAGTGTTTATAAACAGAAATTAATCCCTCCTCATGCAAAACAATAATCGTATAACCATCTTTAATTGTCCAATCTACAAATAGTACAGAACCCTTTGCAATTGCTTTAACCGGCGTGTTTTTTGGAGCCCTAAAATCCACTCCAAAATGGAACGAGCCTGGGTCGTATTTCTTAATCATTTCTCCATTAATCGGGCTAAATAATATCTGACTTACTTTTGGCGTAGCTTCCGTGAAAATATTATACTTATCCTCCAGCCTCACCATTTCTCTAAGCTTTAAATCCTTTGCTCCAGGTTCCTTGTGCTCAATTTGATTTATAGGTTTTTGAGCAATCTTTAAAGAGTCGATACTTGCTTTCGTAATATCTACCTCTCCCAAAAGAGCTTTCTTTATAGCCGCTAAGTAAATCTGATTTTGCCTTGACTCATTTTCTAATGAATCAACTTTTAAAGCAAGCTCTACAGCGGTCTGCTTTAATCCAGAAGAAGAATAACCTGGAATATACTCTTTCAATGGCGTTAAAACCAAAAGTAAAACTGTAGAAAGAATAAATAAAAAAACTAATGTAGTACTTGCTCCAAATACATTCAAGAGGTTAAGCTTAAAAGACCTTACATCTTCAAAAGTCTTGTCATTAACGATAACAATACGATATTTACTAAGAAGTCTCTTTTTCCACTTTTTTTGTTTAAGGCCCTTTCCTAACATTGTTACACATTTTTCTACACAAATATAATAATATATACCTCGGGAATACTTCCCTTGCTTAATAATACCGAAAATAAGCGAATTTTCACAAAAGTAAAAACGTTAAAAGTTAAATAAAACCTATCTTTAAGAAAGGTATTGTAATTTTCTTATTATATTTGTCGGTATATAATGTTTCAAACAGATTATTATGAACTCATTGCACATATTTTTAGGAGTAGTTGGACCATGGCAGATTGCAATTATCGTGGCATTAGTCTTGCTATTATTCGGAGGTAAAAAAATCCCGGAATTAATGAGAGGTTTAGGTAGTGGAATCAAAGAATTCAAAGATGCTACTAAAGACGAAAATGCTCAACAAGTTTCTAAAAAAGAGAATACTCAAGAGGAAAAAAAATCAGAATAATTTAAATCTGATATCAAAATATTTATACGCGCTAAATAGATACATATTTCTATTTAGCGCTTTTTTATGCCTAATATTTAAAGCAAAAAAAAAGTACCTATCCAGACAATAATGGATAGGCACTTCACTTATAAAACATAATAAAAACACTACTTACCTTTGAGGTTTTCTTTTCAATTTATCATCGTTATAAAAAAACCTTAGATAGTTGTTATAAAACAACTACTATGCCAAAAAGAGTGTTTTCTAATTTTTTTTATTCAATTATCATAGAAAGCTGAATTCGCTTCTTAGCGATATCCACATCCACTACTTTTACTTGTACGTGTTGATGTAATTTAACCACTTCATTCACATCTGATACAAATCCCGCTTTCAGCTGAGATATATGAACCAGTCCACTTTCTTTAATACCAACATCAACAAAACAACCAAAATTGGTAATATTATTGACTATACCTGGTAAAACCAATCCTATTTTTAAATCGGTAATTTGTTTGATATTCGGGTCAAACTCAAAAACCTTCGCTGATTTTCTCGGGTCTAATCCTGGTTTTTCTAACTCTTTCAAGATATCTTGAAGAGCTAACTCCCCTATTTCACCTGTTTTGTATTTATTCAATTCTACTTTAGAAATAATCTCTTTGTTAGAAATCATATCATTCACAGAAACCTTCAAATCTTTCGCAATCTTCTCCACAACGCTATATGCTTCTGGGTGCACTGCCGAATCGTCCAATGGGTTTACTGCATTTTTAATACGTACGAAAGCCGCTGCTTGTTGAAATGCTTTGTCCCCAAGTCTTGGTACTTTTTTCAACTCTTTTCTGCTCTCAAACGGACCATTTTCTGTTCTATATTGAATGATATTCTCCGCCATCTTTTCACCAATACCAGATACATAACTCAACAATGACTTACTTGCCGTATTTAGGTTAATCCCTACAGAGTTCACGCATTTCATCACCACATTGTCCAATTCCTTTTTCAAGAGAGTTTGGTCCACATCGTGTTGGTATTGCCCTACGCCAATCGACTTAGGGTCTATCTTAACCAATTCTGCTAATGGGTCAGATAATCTTCTTCCAATAGAAACTGCACCTCTTACTGTAACATCATAAGACGGAAATTCCTCTCTCGCTATTTTAGATGCTGAATATACTGAAGCTCCCGCTTCGTTGACAATAAATACCTGAACAGGTTTGTCAAACGCTATCTTCTTAATAAAAAACTCCGTCTCTCGAGAAGCCGTTCCATTTCCAATAGCAATAGCCTCCACGCGGTAAGAATTAACCATTGAGCGAATTTTTTTCATCGCCATTGCACTTTCCTTTTGCGGTGGATGAGGATAAATGGTCTCGTTATAAAGCAAATCCCCTTGTTCGTCTAAACAAACAATCTTACATCCTGATTTATATCCTGGGTCAATGGCAAGTATGCGTTTTTCTCCCAACGGAGAACCTAATAACAACTGCGTTAAGTTATCCGCAAATACATTAATAGAATTAACATCCGCTTTTTCCTTTGCTTCACTTAAAGCCTCATTAGCTAAAGCAGGTTCTAACAGCCTTTTATAACTATCAGCAATAGCCGTTTTGATAATAGCACCACATTCATTATTGCTTTTAATAACCGTATTTTCAATAAAGTCTAAAGCCTCTTTCTTATCTATTGCCACAGAAAACTTGATGTATCCCTCCTTTTCTGCTCTTAAAATAGCCAATAATCTATGAGCAGGAATTCTATAAACAGCTTCATTCCACTCAAAATATTGTTCGAATTTTTGAGCACCTTCCTCCTCTTTTTTAGCCTTTACTACCTTTGTAACGATAGTCGCCTCGCGTTGAAACTTTCTTCTCAGTGCTTTACGGACAAACATATTCTCGTTTATCCATTCTGCAATTATATCAGAAGCTCCCTGAATCGCTTGTTCAGAACTTGCTACTTTATCATTGATATATTTATAAGCAATAGATTCTACATCCGTTGCATTTTGTGCCATAATCACCTTTGCCAAAGGCTCCAATCCATTCTCTCTTGCTGTATCTGCCTTTGTTTTTCGAGTCTTTTTAAATGGCAAGTACAAATCCTCTATTTCAGTCAAATCAAAACTACTCGATATCTTCTGCTTCAATTCATCCGTTAGCTTTCCTTGCTCCTCAATAGCGTTTAAAATAGATTCTTTTCGCTTTACAATTCCATCGTAAAGTTCTCTATACTTTGCTATTTTCTCGATAACTACTTCATCTAAGTTACCCGTATTATCTTTTCTATATCGAGCTATAAAAGGTATTGTACACGCTTCGTCAAGCAAGGCTAATGTATTTTCAATACTGCGAACAGAAGCATTTACTGCTTGCTGAATAAACTCAATCAACGTCATAATTAATTATTTTAAGATTAGCTAAAATACTACCTTTGCGACAATAAATAAATCTCATGAAGTTTTTATTCCTTTACTTATTCATAATTAACTATATAGCTTTCTCCATGTTTGCTGTAGACAAAGAGCGAGCAATAAAGCACAAAAACAGAATTTCTGAAAAGAATTTACTGACGCTATGTTTCTTTGGAGGAAGTTTAGGAGGGTGGTTAGCAATGAAAAAATTGAGACATAAAACCTCTAAAGATTCGTTTAAATTCAAATTCTACGCAATCCTTATTGTGCAAATAATTTTATTATTTGCCCTTTTTAAACGATGATATTTTCCTTTTGACTCATCGTCCATATTAAAAATATAATGTAATAGAGTAGGGTAGAAGGCAGTCTAATTCGATAATACTCCCACATTCCTTCGAGGTTTCTTCGGAAAAAGGCCTGTTTTTCGAACGAAATACGAACAATACTCGAAGCGATGTGCAATCAAACCAAAAAAAAGAGGCATAATTCTAAAATTATACCTCTTATATTTTATCAATTGTTCTACTTAAGAACAAGCTATTTTATTAACTCTTGTCAAGTGACGACCACCTTCAAATTTAGTGTCTAAAAACGCTTCAACCATTGCAACTGCTTGCTCGATTGAAGTATATCTTGCAGGAATACTAATCACGTTAGCATCGTTGTGTAATCTTGCTAATTCAGCAATCTCTTTTGTCCAACACAATGCGCATCTTACACCTTGGTGTTTGTTTGCAGTCATTGCAATTCCATTTCCACTTCCACAGATTACAATTCCGAAATCTGCTTTTCCTTCTTCTACATCAAATGCAACTTTATGTCCAAAATCTGGATAATCTACTGAACCAAAATCATCTGTACCGTAGTTCGTTACATTATATCCTCTTGATTCAAGTAATTTGATAATTGCTTGTTTGTACGCTGGACCTGCGTGGTCGTTTCCGATTGAAATATTCATTTTATGTTGTGTTGTATTATACTTCTACAAAGTTAGTATTTTTATTAATTATAGCCCTAATTCTTCTACAGCTATCTGACGCATTTCTACCTTGCGCACCTTGCCGGAAATAGTCATTGGGAATTCTGTTACAAACTTCCAATATTTAGGAATTCTATAATGTGCAATCTTTTGGTCACAGAAGGCACGCATCTCTTCAGCTGTAGCAGTTTTGCCTGGCTTCATAATAATCCAAGCCATAATTTCCTCACCGTATTTCTCTGACGGTACACCAATTACCTGTACATCTGCAATATCTGTATGCGTATAAAGGAAATCCTCAATCCACTTTGGTGAAATGTTTTCTCCTCCGCGAATAATAAGGTCTTTAATACGCCCAGTAATAGAAATAAAACCGTCCTCGTCCATTGAGGCTAAGTCGCCTGAATGCATCCATCTATTTTCATCCAATACCTCTGAGGTAAGTGTTCTGTTGTTCCAATACTTCAACATTACTGAATATCCACGAGTACACAATTCGCCAGCTTCTCCACGAGGCAAGATAAAACCCGTTTCTGGATCGATAATCTTAATTTCAATGTGATCTTGTACTGTTCCAACTGTTGTTGTCTGCTTTTTAATATCAATTCCTATATGAGTTTGAGTAGAAACAGGGGAGGTCTCCGTCATTCCATAACAGATACTAACTTCCTCCATGTGCATTTCGCTTTTCACGCGTTTCATTACATATTCCGGACATAATGATCCCGCCATTACACCAGTTCTAAGGGAACTTAGGTCAAAATCACTAAAATTAGGTAGTTGCAACTCTGCAATAAACATCGTTGGTACTCCGTAAAGAGAAGTACACTTTTCGTCTTGCACCACTTGAAGTGTTTTCACAGGGTCAAAGCTGTCATTTGGAATAACAATCGTTGCTCCATGAGAAGTACAACATAGGTTTCCGATTACCATACCAAAACAGTGGTAAAAGGGCACAGGAATACAAACCCGATCTTTTATAGTGTACTTTAAACGTACACCAATAAAATAACCGTTATTTAAAATATTGTGATGGGTTAGGGTAACACCTTTAGGAAAACCAGTTGTTCCCGAGGTATATTGAATATTTACAGCTTCTCCAAATTGAACAGAATCTTCAATTATAGCCAATTCTCCATCTGTAATTTGATCGGCAGAAGTAAGGAATTGTTCCCATTCATCTCCTAAGAAAATTACCTCGCGAAGTGATGGACAGTCTTCAAAAACCATAGAAATTATTTTTCTGTAATCACTGGTTTTAAAACTGCTTGCAGATACGATTAGCGAAATCTCCGATTGGTTAATTGCAAATTCAATTTCATGTGCGCGATAGGCAGGGTTTATATTAACTAATATGACTCCAATTCTCGCTGTAGCGTATTGCATTAGCACCCATTCATAACAATTAGGAGCCCAAATACCTACGCGATCTCCTTTCTGTACATTACTCGCTAACAAAGCTTTAGCAACCTTTGTGGTTAGGTTATAAAACTCTTGATATGTAGCTCTAAAATTCTGATGAACGCTAACTATTGCTTCTTGATTAGGGTACTTTTGGGTGATTTTTTTTAAGTTTTGACCAATAGTTTCTCCTAACAACGGCATCTGTGAAGCGCCGTGCACATAAGAAATTGTATTCATAATTTTGTTGGTTTTTTGGTTAACCCTAAAATACAAAAATTTAAACACAAACAACATTTTTTGCGTTTTTAGAAAAGATATTGTTTTCTTTGTACACAAATACTAAAAAGTTACTACATATTATTACATAGAATTTAAAAGCTTCCAATTCAAAAAGACAATAATATTAGTAGTGATATCCTATAAATAAGCCCTTTAGTAATCACGTACATATAATAATTTACTACTTTTTTTGGTAAAAAGAGTATAGTATTTTGTACATTTAAGCAACTATTAGCCTCAGGGCGGGCTTATAGATTTAAAATATAGAAAAAATGACAAAAAAAATAAAGAAGAAAAAGAATAAACAATTTGACTTCGCAGGTAAAATATTAAAGTTTTTATCTAAGAATACAAACAAATCATATAACTATAAACAAATTGCTGGGCAACTTGATGTTAATGATACTCAAGGTAGAAATGAAATTATCAAAGAGATAAAATATTTGCTATCTAAAGACAAAATCGAAGAGGTTGAAACTGGTAAATATCGCTTTATCCCTAAAGCTAATTACATTGAGGGATACATTGATATGACTACTCGTAAAACTGCTTATTTGGTTTGTGAAGACTTGGAGGAGGATGTATTTATCCCTACAAATAACTTACACAAAGCTCTTGATGGAGATTTTGTAAAAGCATATATATACAACAAACGAAATGGTAAAAAACCTGAAGGGGAAGTTGTTGAAATTTTAGAAAGACACAAAATTCAATTTGTTGGGGTTATCGAAATCCAAAAGAACTTTGCTTTTGTATCTACTGCAGACCCTAAAATGTACACAGATATCTTTGTTCCTAAGGAAAAAATCGGAGATGCTCTTGACGGTGAAGTAGTGGTGGTTGAAATTGAAGATTGGCCAGAAAAAGCGGATAGCCCATTTGGAAAAGTTGTGAAAGTACTTGGTAAACAAGGAGAACACGATACTGAAATCCACGCAATTCTTGCGGAATATGGACTGCCTTCTGATTTCCCTAAAGAAGTAGAGGCTTTTGCTAATAAAATTGACACTTCTATTAATGAAGCAGAGATTGAAAGACGTAGAGATATGCGTGAAGTTTTGACTTTCACCATTGACCCTAAAGATGCGAAAGATTTTGATGATGCGTTGTCTTTTGAAAAATTAGAAAACGGAAATTATAGCGTAGGTATTCACATTGCAGACGTTTCTCACTATGTTCAAGAAGGAACTATTCTTGATGAAGAAGCGTTTACAAGAGGTACTTCTGTTTACTTAGTAGATAGAACTATCCCAATGTTGCCAGAAGTATTATCTAACTTCGCTTGTTCTTTAAGACCAAATGAAGATAAATTTACTTTCTCTGCCGTATTTGAAATTAACGAAAAAGCTGAAATTGTAGACCAATGGTTTGGTAGAACGGTAACTCATTCTAACCAGCGTATGGCTTACGAAGAAGCACAGTATATCATTGAAACAAGTGATAGAACAATTCCAGAAGAAATTTCATTAACGGGAGCACCTCAAGAGGTAACTCAAGAAGTTGCTGATGCTGTTCTTAAATTAAACGACTTAGCGAAAATCATGCGTAAAAAACGTATGGGTGAAGGAGCTATTTCTTTTGATAAAGTGGAAGTTAAATTCAATTTAGATGAGAATGATGTGCCAGTAGGTGTATTCTTTAAAGAGGCGAAAGAGGCAAACCACTTGATTGAAGAGTTCATGTTGTTAGCGAATAGAAAGGTTTCTGAATACATTGGAAAACAAAAGAAAACATTCGTTTACCGTGTTCACGATGAACCAGACCAAGAAAAACTATTCGGTTTACAATCAGTTATTGCTCGTTTTGGACATAAAATCAACTTCAATACAAAATCAAGCATTTCAAAATCTTTGAATAAATTATTGAAAGATGTTCATGGTAAGAAAGAACAAAACCTGGTAGATACATTGACTATTAGATGTATGAGTAAAGCAAGTTACTCTACAAATAATATCGGTCACTACGGATTGGCTTTTGATTACTATTCACACTTTACATCGCCTATTCGTCGTTATCCTGACGTTATGGCTCACCGTTTATTACAACATTACTTGGATAAAGGTGCGTCTGTAAGCGTTGATGATTTCGAGAAAAAATGTAATCACTGTTCTTCAAGAGAAAGTCTTGCTGCTAATGCAGAAAGAGATAGTATCAAATACATGCAAGTAAAATACATGGAAGACCAAAAAGGGCAGGAGTTCTTGGGTGTTATTTCAGGTGTTACTGAATGGGGAATCTACGTTGAGATTGTAGAGAACAAATGTGAAGGAATGGTTCGCATTCGCGAAATTAAAGATGATTACTACGTATTTGAAGAAAAACAATATGCTTTAATCGGTCAAGCTAATAAAACAATGTTACAGCTTGGAGATGAAGTTATAGTTACTGTTAAAAATGCGGATTTAGTCAAAAAACAACTTGATTTTAATTACATTAGAAAAAACTCTTAAAAATGAAAAACTTAGCATTATTGCTTGCTCTTATTGTATCGCCATTTGTTTTTGCTCAAAAAAGTAGTGCATTGGGTGATTTCAATAAAATGAGCGTATTTGATCAGATTCAACTTACATTGGTTCCTTCAGATACTCAAAAAATTGATATAGAAGGAGAAAACGTTGATAATGTAAATGTTGTAAATAAGAACGGTGCATTAAAAATTAAAATGAACTTCGTTAAATCTCTACAAGGAGAAGGCGTTAAAGTTACTCTTTACTACAAAGAATTGAGTGAAATTCTTGCGGATGAAGGTGCTACAATTAAAGCTAAAGACCCAATCAAAGCAACAAAACTAGATGTTACTGCTAAAAATGGGGCTGTGATTGCTGCAGAAATAGACGCTGAAAGAGTGGATGTGAAAGCGGGTTCTGGTTCTATTGTAAAACTAACAGGTAAAGCGAGTGTACAGGATATCGTTTCTAACTCTGGTGCAGAAATTAGAAATAAAAAACTGCTTACTAACCAAACTACAGTTACTGTAAATGCGGGAGGTTCTGCGGATGTAAACGCTACTGAATTGGTTGATGCTAAAACAAGAGCAGGAGGAACAATTACTATTTATGGAAATCCTAAAAACGTTACTGAGAAGAACGTATTAGGGGGAACTGTCAAAAAAGTAGCGAACGAATAATATACTTTTAATTCAAAAAGCCGTATCTTGCAAAAGATATATACAAGTGCCTATTTTTTAATAGGCACTTTTTAATTGATTAAAATGATAGACGACTTAATTACAGGGATATCGCTTGGTTTTTTCTTGAGCTTTATGATTGGTCCTGTTTTTTTTATTCTTATTGAAACAAGTATAACAAGAGGGTTTAAAGCAGCAATTGCCTTTGATATTGGAGTAATCTTAGCAGATGCTTTATTTTTTGCTGTAGCTTTCTTTAGTAGTTTCCGTTTAATCAATGCTATCAAAGATGATCCTGCTTTATTTATTTTTGGAGGAATTATCATGCTTACTTATGGTGTCATATCCTTTGTGCGCCTAAAAAAAGTTCAGGTGGATACTTTGCAAATTGCACCACCTAATTTAAGAAGGGATTACTTAAACCTTTTTGCAAAAGGTTTTCTTTTAAACTTCATCAATGTTGGAGTACTTGGATTCTGGCTTGCTATCATCATCACTTTAGGTCCAAATATGGATATGGATACAGGAAGAATGTTTACTTTCTTTGGTTTTACAATTACAGCTTACTTTATAACAGATATTTTCAAAATCACATTAGCAAAGCAATTGAGAAAAAAACTAACGCCAAAAAACATTTTAAAGGTTAAAAAGATAAGTAGTCTTATTTTGATTGTTTTCGGCTTAGTTATTATGATTAAGGGGATTATTCCAAAATCAGAAAATAATAGCTTAAACATCCCTCTAAAAGCTTTAGAACACAAAGAATAAGTTTAATTCACGATAAACAAAAAACGCCTAAGCAATTTCGAATTGCTTAGGCGTTTTTTAATACCAATAAAAAAAGGATAGCTGTTTAGCTATCCTTTTCTGTTGAGGCTTCGAGCGGATTCGAACCGCTGTAGACGGTTTTGCAGACCGCTTCCTAGCCACTCGGACACGAAGCCATGTCCTTGATTTGGATTGCAAACTTACTAATTATTTTTAAATTTAAAAATCTATTTAGTGATTTTTTGCGCCAAAAAAAACATTTATTATCTAACTCCTTGCATCTCAACAGTTACGTATTCTACATCTCCACCGATAGGAGGGTTGATTTTTGAAACAGATACCTTGATTTCGTCAACCATTCTGATTTCTACAAATACTCTGTCAATTATTCTTTGGCAAACTGTTTCTAAAAGTTTGGCTCTTTTGTCCATTTCTTCTTTTACAATTTTGTTTAAATGAACATAATCAATCGCATATTCTAATTCATCTGTAGCAGCAGCTTGTGTAAAATTTCCTTTAGCTACAACATCCACACGGTAGTCAGAACCTATTTTAGCCTCTTCATCCATACATCCATGAAAAGAAAAAGTTCTAATATTATTTAATTTAATAATTCCCATAATTAATTCTTGCTATTTTAAGAACGCTAAAAGTACAAATAATTTGACTGTTTTTTATTTATAATAAGCTAAAAGGCTAAGGAATTGACTACTTTTTTGATACCTTTGTAGTTATAATAAATATTTCCATGTCAACAAAAGAGAAATCATTAAACTTTATTGAGCAAATCATTGAAGAAGATCTTAAAAATGGTTTGCCAACAGAAAAACTTCATTTCCGTTTTCCGCCAGAACCTAATGGGTACTTACACATTGGGCACGCGAGTTCAATTTGTTTAAACTTTGGATTAGGGTTAAAGTACAATGCGCCAGTAAACTTGCGTTTTGACGATACTAACCCGTCAAAAGAAGAACAGGAATTTGTTGACGCAATCAAACATGACGTAGAATGGCTTGGATATAAATGGGCAAATGAAGTATATGCATCAGATTATTTCCAACAGTTATATGATTGGACTATACAAATGATTAAAGAAGGAAAAGCTTATGTAGATAGCCAAACTTCTGAAGTTATGGCTCAACAAAAAGGTACTCCAACTACAGCAGGTGTAGATAGTCCATATAGAAATCGCTCGGTAGAAGAAAACTTAGATTTATTCGAAAGAATGAAAAATGGAGAATTCGAAGAGGGAGAGCACATCTTAAGAGCTAAGATTGATATGGCTCATAAGAATATGTTGATGCGTGATCCTATCATGTATAGAATCATCAAAAAATCACACCACCGTACTCAAAATGATTGGTGTATTTATCCAATGTATGACTGGGCTCACGGAGAAAGTGACTATATCGAAAGTATTTCGCATTCATTCTGTACATTAGAATTCTTGCCTCACAGAGAACTTTATGACTGGTTCTTAGATCAAGTAGTAGTTCCAGAAAATATTAGACCTAAACAGAGAGAATTTGCTCGTAGAAATTTATCGCACACTGTTGTTAGTAAACGTAAATTAGCGAGACTTGTAAGTGAAGGACATGTTACTGGATGGGATGACCCACGTATGTCTACAATCTCAGGATTGAGAAGAAGAGGATATACTCCAATTTCTATTAGAAATTATGCTGATACAATCGGAATTGCTAAACGTGATAATTTAATCGACGTTTCTTTATTGGAATTCTGTGTTAGAGAAGATTTAAATAAAATTACTCCTCGTGTAATGGCTGTTCTTGACCCTGTGAAATTAGTACTTACTAATTATCCTGAAGGACAAGAAGAGTGGTTAGAAGCTGAGAATAATCCAGAAGAGGAAGTGATGACTTATAGAAAAGTTCCATTTTCAAGAGAGATTTACATCGAGAGAGAAGACTTTAAAGAAGAAGCAAATAGCAAATTCTTTAGATTAACTCTTGGTAAAGAAGTTCGCTTGAAAAATGCTTATATCATCAAAGGAGAGAGTGTAGTGAAAGACGAAGAAGGAAACATCTTAGAAATTCATGCAACGTATGATCCAGAAAGTAGAAGTGGAAGTGGAACAGAAGCAAGTAAGAGAAAAGTAAAAGGAACTATTCACTGGGTATCAGTACCACATGCAATAGAAGCTGAAATTAGAATTTACGACCGTTTATTTACAGATGAGAATCCTGATGGAAACAAAGATGTAGATTTCTTAGAGTTCGTAAATCCAAATTCATTAGAGATTGTAAAAGGTTATTTAGAACCAAGCTTAAGCACTGCTCAAGATGGTGATAAATTCCAGTTCCAAAGACTTGGATATTTCTGTGTAGATAAAGACAGTAAAGAAAATGCCTTAGTTTTCAATAAAACAGTTGGCTTAAGAGATACTTGGAATAAGATTGAACAGAAATAATATATTCGACTGAATAAATAAATATGCAAGACGCTTTAACTTAATATTAACAGTTAAAGCGTCTTTTTTTTATAATTTTATAGTATTAATCATATAAAAATAATTGTTATGTCAGATCGTTTAGGAAACACAGTAGTTGCTCTACTTGCAGGTGCAGTTGTAGGAGCAGGTTTAGGAGTTCTATTTGCTCCAGCAGAAGGAAAAAAAACACGTAAAAAAATCAAAAAAACATTTGATGACTCTAAAGACGATTTAAGTGATAAAATTGACGAATTAAAAAAACAAGTTCGCGAAACAGTTAGCAAGAAAAAACACGATTTCGAAGAAGGTTTTGAAGATATGATGTCATCTACTGGAAAGAAAAGAGATGAAGTTATTTCAACTTTAGAGAAGAAATTAGCTGAATTGAAAAAACAAGCAAACGAAGCTGTAGAAAGCGCAAAAAAATAATCATTATTTACTTAATAAATGGCATTCGAGGAAATCAAAGATAATTTAGACGATATTAAAGTTGATTCTGAAGAGTTTTTACGCTCAAGTATGAACTACTATCGTTTATGGGGATTTAAGGTTACTGCAAAAGCGGGAAGTATTTTTATGACCTTACTTTTAGTGGGCCTATTGATAATGATCGCACTATTATTCTTTTCCTTGTCTGCTGCTTTTGCAATTGGGGAAAGCTTAGAAAGTAAACCACTTGGTTTTTTAATTGTTGGTGCTGCATACTTATTAGTAACACTAATCGCTTATTTATGCAGAAAACAACTGGTTGAAAGACCTCTGATTAAGAAATTGTCGGAAATAATATTTAATGACTAAAACATTGTCTAATGAGAAAAGCATATTCTTCTTTTGATGAAATAAATACCGATTTGCGTATTTTACGAGTAAAAAGAGACTTACACTACCAAAAAGTATTTAAGTCTGTAGACAATATTAAAGACGAGTTATCTCCAGACAGATTAGTCAGAAATACGCTGGGATCTGTAACGAGTTATATTAAAGGCTCTGGAAACATTCAAGCTTTCTTAATTACTGCAGCATTGAAATTCTTTTTCAATAGAAAAGCTAAAAGATAAAATACTTATAAAAATAAAAAGCTCTCAATAGTAATTGAGAGCTTTTTTTATGCTGTTTTAATCGTTTATTTCATCGAAATCAGATTCTGTAGACAAATCTCTTGTTTTGTGTTTTGACTTGCTTAAACCTTTTGTATTTGCGTCTGAAGTTGTTATTTCAGCTATTTTACTACTTGCTGCAAAAGAGGCAACCATATTTGTCAACATATCTGTCGCTACGGTTGGTGCATTTGGCAATAAAATTAAGTTAGATTTAGTATCAGAACCAACAGATTGAAGTGTATCATAATGTTGAGTTACAACAATTAAAGCAGATGCTTCTTGCGAATTAATACCTACCTTATTTAAAATATCAACACTTTCTACAAGTCCTTGAGCAATTTCCCTTCTCTGATCTGCAATACCTTGTCCTTGTAAACGTTTAGACTCCGCTTCTGCTTTTGCCTTAGCTACAATTCTAATTCTACTTGCTTCTGCCTCATATTCTGCTGCTACTTTTTCTCTGTCAGCTGCGTTAATACGGTTCATTGCGTTTTTCACTTGAATATCTGGATCAATATCAGTGATTAAAGTATTAATAATATCGTAACCGTAAGTGGTCATTGCTTCATTTAACTCAGCTTTAACCGCTACAGCAATATTGTCTTTTCGTTCAAAAACATCATCTAAAATTAATTTAGGAACTTCTGCACGTACAACGTCAAAAACATAAGAAGTAATCTGGTCATGAGGATACTCAAGCTTATAAAAAGCATCATAAACACGATCAGAAATTACTTTGAACTGAACTGATACTTTTAGTTTTACGAAAACATTGTCTTTGGTCTTTGTTTCAATTAGTACATCTAACTGTTGGATACGAAGATTAACAACACCAGATACTCTATCTACTAATGGAATTTTCAATTGAAGGCCTGAATGTCTAATACTATTAAACTTACCAAAACGCTCAATAATTACAGCTGACTGTTGCTTTACGGTAAAGAAACCTAAAAACAAAATAACGACAGCTACAACAACAATAATTACAGTTGGAGTCATATTTATATATTTATTTAAATAATTGAATTAAAATCTTGAAAATTAATATGCTAAAAAAAATAATTGCTTTACGATGTTATTTTTCCAGGTTTATTCTTAAATGCAATAGCTTTAAAGTATCAGGATCTACTTCTGAAATAGCTGGGTATATTTTTTGAATAACTGGAAGTACTTCTAATACAGGTATAGCTAAAACTAACTGTGATTCAGACTTTTTTAATAATAAAGTTTTGATTTCAACACCATTTTCAAGCGTAAATATCAATTCTCCTAAACGATGATTCCACTTAAACTTTGTTTCTTTAAGCTCACAATTATCACCATTCTGATTAAATGATCCGGTAAAATCTTTCTGAAATTGCAAAAAATCACTTTTACAATTAGGTTTATTAGGATAAGGAGTGCTGTAGATTGCACTACCTACAAGTGGTTTAACCTCAATAGATTTAGGGGTCCAATCACCTATTAGATGCTTTTGTACAAAAGCAATCCATTCTTTTTCAACTCGAGCACCAGTGCTATTATCGTCACTCGAACAAGAAGATAATAAGGATAAAACACCTATAATAATTAATATACTTAATCGTCTCATTTCTCTATAATTAACTTTTGAATAAAAATACTAATTTATTCTGCAATAATTATAACTCCAAAATGAGATAATCTATGAATAAGATATATTTACATAAAAAAAGGGATCGAGTAGTACTCAATCCCTTCATATATTACTTATGAATTCTTTTCAATTGCTGAATGAATTCGCTTAATTGTTTCTTCTTTACCAACCATTTCTATAATCTCAAAAAGATCTGGTCCTTTTACAGCTCCTACAAGACTCAATCGCAATGGTTGCATTACTTTCCCCATTCCAATTTCTTGACTTGCTATCCAATCTTTTACCTCTTTTTCGATAGTTTTTGCCTCAAATTGATTAATTCCTTCAATTACTTCAGCTACTTGCTTCATTAAAGATGATGTATCGTCTTTCCAGTTTTTCAATGCTTTAGCATCATATTCAGTTGGTGCAACAAAGAAAAAGTCACTTAACTCATAGAAATCTGAAACGAAAGTAGCACGTTCTTTAATCAAACTTACGACTTTAGTAACAAAGGATTTCTCTGCTTTGATCCCCTTTTCTTCTAATATAGTACAGAAAGAATCAGCTAAAGTTTCATCTGATTGTAATTTCAAATAATGCTGGTTAAACCACTTATTCTTTTCAGGGTCAAATTTAGCACCTGCTTTATGTACTCTTCCTAAATCAAATTTGTCTACTAATTCTTCTAAAGAAAAGATTTCTTGGTCAGTTCCATCGTTCCATCCTAATAATGCAAGGAAGTTAACAACCGTTTCAGGATAGAATCCCTTTTCTCTATAACCTGATGATTTCTCACCAGATACTGGATCATTCCAATCAAGAGGGAATACAGGAAAACCTAATTTATCACCATCTCGCTTAGATAATTTACCATTACCTACTGGTTTTAAAATCAATGGTAAATGAGCAAATTTAGGTGCTTCCCATCCAAAAGCTTTGTATAATAATTCGTGTAATGGAAGAGAAGGTAACCATTCTTCACCACGAATAACATGAGACGTTTCCATTAGATGATCATCTACAATATTCGCTAAATGATAAGTTGGCATACCATCGCTTTTATATAAAACTTTGTCGTCTAATAAACTCGTTTCAAATTTAATATCTCCACGAATTAAATCGTTTAATTCTAAAGTTTCACCCACAGGTGTTTTAAAACGGATAACATAAGGTTCTCCTTTTGCAATTAATGAATCAACTTCTTCTTTATTTAAATTTAAAGAGGTTTTTAATTGCTCACGATTACTGTGATTATAAATAAATGTTTGCCCTTCACTTTCTGCTTGTTTACGCAAAGCATCTAAATCTTCTGCTGTATCAAAAGCGTAATAAGCCCATCCATTTTCAATTAATTGATTTGCATATTGCTTATATAATTCCTTGCGTTCACTTTGTCTATAAGGACCAAATTTTTCATTTTTACCAATTGTCTCATCTGGAGAAATCCCAAGCCATTCTAATGCTTCAAGGATGTAAGCTTCTGCTCCTGGTACAAATCTATTTTGATCAGTATCTTCAATTCTGATATAAAAAACTCCATTGTTCTTTTTAGCAAATAAATAATTAAACAATGCAGTTCTTACTCCACCAATATGTAATGGTCCTGTAGGACTTGGTGCGAAACGCACGCGAACTTGATTAGCCATTTTAAAATAAAATTTTTTACAAAGATAATACTAACTATATTTTTGCGACTACATTTAGTAATAAATGTGTCTGTTTTAGATTAATAAACAACGTCTAAGAGAAAAAAATAACTTTTATACCTATATATGTATAGGTCATAGTTATCCCTAATACTAATAGCTGAACGTCACAATTAATTTATCAATCCTAATAAATTTTATCGTCTATACAAAAATAAAATATTGTAAATCAATATAATAAACAAAGCTATAACTTTTAGTTATGGGATAAAATAGTCATTTAAAAGATACTTTTATAATGTGTATATACTTCTTTTCGTTTGGAAGTTTATGACTCAATAGATATGAATCCTCATTTAAAAATTGTTGACCCCTTAAGCCTGACAATGAAAAATAATACTGAGAAGTGACTACTTTACCTTTATAATTGCTTGATTTATAGTAATATATGAATATTATAAAACTACTCATATACTTCCTATATCTAAAAACGATTTTCTAAAACTCGCTTAGAGAATTCTATCTTATAAACTTAAAATTACTACCAGAAAAAGGAATAAAAGAAGAGTAAATTATTCAGGATAGACAAGCAAAAAATATCTTATTATTTAGCCCTGTAAATGCCAATTTTTACAACTAAAATCAATAGGGGAAAAGTGCCTCAAAAGCAAGGGTAAAGTGCTTAAATATTAATATAAAAATGCCTTCAAATTCACTAAAATTTAAAGGTATTATACTCATTTCTGTGGCTCATTTTTACAGCGTTATCTTAAAAAATAATCTACTATATTTCACATCGGAGTATAGAAAAACTTACTATAAAAGACAACTATTGTCAATTACTGTTAAAAGCTATATTACACCTAATGTATTGATTTACAACAGGTTAATATCTTTAAACACTATTGTTAATAAAGAAACTTAAACTATTATTAATCAACGAGATAACAATTCACTATTTCTGTTGATAAGTATGGAAAGAAATCAATAACTAATTTTTGCATATTTCGAAAAATTTACAATACAGAACTGTATAGCATAAATGCAAATTTATTTTCAAAATTCTATTGTTGACATATTAATACTCCAAATAGCACTTATCAACAGTTTTAAACACATCTACTTATTGTAAATTGACTGTTGATAACGAAAATCAACGCTGTTAATAACCTAATTAATCCCTTTATTTATAAAGAATTACAAAATGATAATGTGTTGATAAGTTTTAATAATTGAAATTAAAGAATTTATTGAAAAAAGTTATTGTACATATTAACAGACAATATAATAGAGAAAGATTTTTTTAAATTTTTAAAATTTCTTCTTTTATTATTTAATGATGTTAATAACGTTGATAAGTGTATTTTTAAAATTCTTTAGGTTTAAGTTTTCTAAAGGAAAGTAGAGGGAATTTAAAATATCAAATTGTTCCTCGTGGAACATTTTAAAGT
>JASLGC010000316.1 GCA_030150335.1 Flavobacterium sp. | reverse complement strand
CAAGACTACTACCTCAGCGAAGGAGAAGATTATATAGATGATGATGACGATGATGATTCAGAAAACACAAGTATAAATCAATGGCAGTCTGCGATTGTATGGGATAATTATCACCAGTGTACTATATCTTCTGCATATTGGTCTAATGATAGAGGGATTCTACTAACAGAAGGAGAAGAACGATTTAACTTTGATTCTGTAAATAACAAGCAATTTTTATTAGACACTTTACCTTTGTCTGATGATAAGTTAGAATCTGATTTAGCTTTTGAAATCTATTTACACGGACACAACTTGTGTGCTAATCACAACCTTATCTTTACTAAGCTTGACAATGGTTTGTTTGACATAAAGTGGAACGGAATGGTTGCCTTGGCTTATTCTGGGTTCTATGAATTCATACACGAGTTTAATGCACATATACCAGATGCTATATTTGACGGTTTTTACTTTCCTACCACTTGGAGTTTAGACGAGGCTTCGGAACGTTTTAAAAAGGTGTTAACTAACTTTGAGAAGTATGAGTTTGTCGATCTTAATCCTAAAAGCAATAAGAGAGAATACAAATTGATGTTGTCAGGAGTATAATAAATTATTTATAGAGTTAGACAATCTATAACTAAGAGTAACTACACAAGACTTTCTTCTCTATTTGCGGCGTATTTCCACAATCATTTACTGATAAAATTTCAAAAACAAAAACACACTCGATTAAACTTTCTAAAACACTTACACAGAATATTTGAATATTTTTCAAATAAATCTAATTAATATAAATAAACATCTATATTAGCATCAAATTTAACGAGATACGGATATAGGTGTTTTTCATAAAATCTTACGTCTTTTGTTTCGCACAATAAAACAATGTTAGACGTAATTTTTAAACAATATTAACCTACAATATTAATTAGAAAAATCCATGAATACATCCGAAGTTATCACTAATACGAAATGGTTTTCGAAATTTTCATTATCATTTTTAGCAATCGTTGGTGCTATAAATACAACTCTTTTTATAGTCTTACCCCTTTTGCCACATAAATTTTCACAGTTTATACTTCCATTAGGATTTATTGCATTAGGACTATCTATACTATTCTCTTTTGGTTTTTCTTTTTATTGGCACAAGAAAGAAAAAAACAAAACCTTTAATTCTACAAAGTATATTTCTTGGCTATCTACCCTACTAAGATATTGGATTGCATTTTTACTATTAGATTTTGGTTTTCAAAAAATATTTGAAGTTAATTTCAATTATTCATTTCATATTAACGATACATTATCAAGCGCATTAACTGGCCAAGAATTGACTTGGAAATACTACGGTTATTCATATGGACTTTCTGTTATTGTAGGAGTTTTTCAAATAATTGGAAGTATTCTTTTATTGTATAAACGAACCATTTTAATAGGTATTACAATCCTCTTACCTGTCATGTTTAATATTGTATTGATTAATATTTTTTACAATATTGGACCAATTACTTTATTAACATCTATTCTAATCTCATTAGGTTTAGTAACGCTATTTTTCCAACAAAAAGTAGACATAATCGGTTTCTTTAAGAAACATAAAAACATGCTACCTTCGATTGGCAACAACATTTCACGTACTGTAGCGCGTAGCTTATGTATTCTAATTCCTTTGTTATTTGTTATTTACTATAATTATGACGTTCACCTTTCTAAAAAGTATTTTGGAAAATGGACAGTAACCTCAATGATACGCAATGGGAAAAAAGTAGATAAAAATGCTTGGCAACAAGACACTTTGGCTTGGAAAACAATTTATATTGAAGAAAGAGGAAAAATGTTTTATTGTCCAAATCCGTATCTTTACGTTGATAGTCTATCATTATTCATGAAATACCTTCACGATGATAAAAATGACGATTTTAAAGTTATTTCCTATGAGAGGAATCTCTACAAACCTGACACAATCCCTGTTCAAATAAAAAACTTGACAGATGTATCTATGCAGTGGGAGATGGTTTTTTACTCTGATACTATTCAAATGAAATTAAAAAAAGCTGACTTTTAGTAAAAAAGCAAAACAAATGCTGTTGATAGCAATACTTCTTATAATTTCATCAGTGTTCAAAAGTTGGTTGGTTGTAGATAAGCAGTCCATTTATTAGGACTTGCCTATTTGAACAAAAAAAACCTCATAAGTAAAACTTACGAGGTTCTGACTATTATTCTATCTTATGTCTTTTAAGTACTTTCTGGTAATCGCTTTGAGCTGTTTTACAGACTTCTAATAAACGTTTTCTGTCCGCTGACCACTCTCCTATACCTTTTAAATAATCTTGCTTCATTTCATCTTCTATTATAAAAGGTGTAAGATGATGTTTTATACACTCTTTATAAAGAATCAAACGCCCGATGCGTCCATTGCAATCTTGAAAAGGGCGGATTTGTTGAAATTGACAATGAAACTCCAATAAGTTATCCAATGTTTTTACTTCTAAGCTATCATACGTAGTAAACAACTTTTGCATTTGCTCTCCAACTTCCTCTGGATGACAACCTGAGAATCCATCTACTGCATTTACCTCCTGTTTATATTTTCCAACATTAAACCAAGCCTTCCCGTTATCTGAAGTTCCAACCTTAAAACGCGCGTGCAATTTCTTGACAAAATCTTCCGTTAATACTTGCTCCGCATTGTCTATAATCATATCGAAACATCGAAAGTGATTTGCTGTTTCAATTACATCATCAACATTAACACATCCGCGAGTAGTTCCAAAGGAATTAGTTTCAAAAGTATGTCGGGTTTGATCACGTGTTAGTTCTACTCCCTTAATACGATTTGAATTATAAGTAAACTCTACTTGTGTACAGTGATATATTCCTTTTTTTAATCCCTTTCCTTTCTGTTCTTCCAAAACAGTTAAAAGAGATTTTTTAGGAAGCTCTATACTTCTCAATAATATTGCATCTGCTGGAATACACCATGCTCTACCCTCTTTGAAAGCTCCTTCTATTTTTCCAGATGCACAGTGATTTCTAACTGTAGTTTCTGATACTTCTTGTTGCTTTGCAAATTCCCTTACTGAAATATAATTCATCATCCCCTATTATTTAAGTTCGCATTGTTAGCAAATATACTTATTTACCTTGCCTTACTACAAAATTTATACCGTCTATAACTGATGCTTCTTCTAAATAATTTCTACTCCATTAAACATCAAACTGATAGTAATTCACTTTATTTATACCAAGCTCTCTATTTTAAATCAAAACAGACTTATTTTTTTGCCAATTCCGCTATTTAGTAATAAAACCAAAAAATAATAAAGCTACCTTTGCACCTATGAATAAAGCAGAAATACTTCAAAATTTAGATATACCAGCGTTAAACGATATGCAAACAAAGGCATTCAACGCTGCTCAAAAGAAAAGTAACATTATCCTTTTGTCACCAACTGGTTCTGGTAAAACAGTAGCATTCTTAATGCCGCTTGTAGCACGCTTAGACCCACAGGTAAAAGGAGTACAAGCCGTAATCCTTGTACCTTCACGTGAGCTTGCCTTACAAATTGAAACCGTTTTCAAAAAAATGGGAACTAATTTCAAAATCAATGCATGTTATGGTGGACACTCAACAAGAACGGAGTTGAACAACTTTAGTACGCCTCCTGCTGTATTGGTAGGTACGCCTGGACGTGTTGCATTTCACGTTGAAGAAGGTTCTTTCAACACAGAAACAGTAAAGAATTATGTAATTGATGAGTTTGACAAAGCCTTAGAAATGGGATTCCAAGATGATATGGATTACATCATCAACTCATTTGACAACATCAACTTTAGAATGTTGACTTCTGCTACAGCATTAAAGAGAATCCCTGAATTTACAGGTATTGAAGACCCTGAGCGTATTCACTTCTTAAAATCAGCTGAAGCAAAGCCAGACCTTACTTTTAGTCAAGTAATTTCTACTGCAGAAGAAAAGTTGGAAACTGTGATTAAATTAGTTGGTAAGATTGGAAAAGATACTATTCTTATTTTCTGTAATCACCGCGATGCAGTAGCGAGAATTAGTGAAACTCTTACAAAAAAAGGAGTTGCTAATGGCGCATTCCACGGGGGATTGTTACAAGAAGACCGCGAACGTGCTTTAATGAAGTTTAGAAATGGTAGTTGCCATATTCTTATTGCTACGGATTTGGCTGCACGTGGATTAGATATTCCTGAAATTGGACATGTTATCCATTATCAAATACCAGAAAAAGAAGATGCTTTTATCCACAGAAATGGGCGTACTGCACGTATGAAAGCTTCTGGTAAGGCGTATGTAATGGTAACAAATGACGAGAAGTTTAGCTTTATCAATCCAGACTTGCCTATTGAAAATCTTGATGGTAATTACAAGATTGACAACCAAACTGACTTTAAAACTATTTACATCAGTGCTGGTAAGAAAGACAAGGTGAACAAAGTGGATATCGTAGGGTATTTAATTAAGACAGGTGGATTGAACAAAGAAAACATCGGTTTAATTGATGTTCGCGATAACCAAGCGTTTGTAGCTGTTAGTTCATATAAAATCAAACCATTGTTAGCTACGTTAGAAAACACAAAACTGAAGAACAAGAAAGTAAAGATTGCTCTTGCAAAGGAATAAGTCTCAAACTTATAAGATAAAAGAAAGGGCTGTCATCAAAAGTGACGGCCCTAATTGCAAACTGAGTACTGTTTTTTTACATCTAACAGTTGATGGAATTGACAATAACTACATTATTGTCCATGTAACTATCTTTAATCGTTTAAATACTTAATCGTATTTCAACTGGTTTATCTTAATTTTAGAATGATGGTTTATCATAACCACTTGTACAAACTTTCTAATTTACCTTTCTATTACCTCTAAAGTACTCTTAATTGAGTAAGCCTTGAGTAATAACTAATTCATCCTTTTCTCAATATCAAAGATTACTACTTTAAACACAAACTTTGTTTTATTTTATTAGTATTCAATAAAGACTAATAATATGAAAAAGTTAATACCTCAGTATTTCACTGTAAACTATTGATGTAATTAGCGTTGTCAATCACAACACCTTTCTTACATTTATATATATCACAATATCAACTTATTATTATTTTCAATAGCAAATACAAGGCCAAAAACTAGTAAGTGAGGAATATCCCTATAAAAGCATTAAATAAACACATAACTTTTTTAATATTGGGTAAGTAAAAGCACCTTTTTAATTAAACTATTGCAAATCTTCATAGACAGTACTTTTAAAGTACCGTTAATCATATAAGACTTCTTCTTTTAAACTATTCGAAACCTTAACTGATAGTACTCCTAAACTTCAAATGGAGAAAGTAACGATAAACTAAGTCTATGTTAATAATTTAAAACAGTTAAACAATTGCTTCTTAATTCTACATATTGGGCTACAGGAGAGCCTACAATTTCACATCCGACTAAGATATTCAGATTAATAATTGAGCTTTTTAAAACCCTTAAAAACAAGTATAACAAAGCAACACACTATGGGTTTTGGTTGAATTGTGACGTTTTATAAACTTTAGGAGATAATAGGCACAAGTGTGCCACCATGATAAGCACTCCTTGCTGATGCACATTACGTTGCACTATCGTTCAATATAACTTCTACTATATTGACCATTTTAAAGGATGTAGTCAAAATACAGAGTATTGATTCTAAAGAGGATAGTTGTCTTACCCTCTTAAAAACGAAAAACTCCTACTTTTCGGTAGGAGTTTTTCTGTTTTATTATTTAGAAGCCTCTAAAGAAGCTTTTCTAAACTCTTTTAAAAGTTTCTCAATAGATAAAGAAGCTTTACGAGCTCTTGTACCAGCTGCTTTGTTTCCATTTTCCATTTGTAAATTAGCATCTTGAGTAAATGCTTCAAACTCTGCACTGATTTTCTCCATTAATTCTTTCATGGTAATTTTTACTTTTAATATTAAAGCTGCAAAAATAGAATTTAATATTAAATACAACGAGTTTACGAGCAAAAATCAATCATCCAACCCTTAATTTATATAGGATTTATAGTACTTTGACACATATTAAGATAGTTAGACCTATTTTGACTACGTAAAATTGTAAAAACTACCATCTCATTTCAACTCTTAAAAGAATCAAAAACATGTATATATCACTAAAATATAGATAAATCCTACGTTCATCCCCTTTCTTATATAGCTTATTTTGTTTTCAAAATCTCAAGTTTGGTATAGAAGTAGATAAGCATTACTTAAAATATTTAATCTATCTAAAACGAAACAAAATGACAAGAGTAATGAAATTAATCCTTAGCTTATTGTTAATTGCTCCTTTACTAATGAACGCACAGAAACACAAGACTATAATAGACATTGCAAAAGGGCAACGTGTAGATACGATAATTCAGTTTAACAAACAAAAAGCTTTTCACTATCTGCCTATTAGTATAGTGAAGGGTAATCAAGACGGTCCAGTGTTTACTATTGTAGCCGGAATACACGGTTATGAATACCCTCTTATTGTGGCAACTCAAGAGTTATTAAAAGAACTTGACCCAACTCAAGTAAAAGGAACTATTGTTATTATTCCCATGGCAAGCGTAGCCTCATTCTATCAAAGAAGTCCTTTTGTAAATCCCATTATGGTAAAAACTTAAACAATACTTTCCCTGGCGCTCCAAATGGTAGCCTAACAGAACAAATCGCTAATTGGATTACAAAGAACATAATTCCGGTTTCTGATGTGTTTTTAGATATTCACGGTGGAGATGCCAATGAGGATTTATTACCATTTATTTGTTATTACAACAATCAATCAAATACTGTAAAAACACAAGAAGCACATCAATTATCTAAGGCTTCCGGAATGGAGTACATCGTTTCTTATCCTTATAGTTTGACTAAAACTGAACCTGCAAAATATGCTTTTAAACAAGCGGTACAAGACGACATCACTGCTTTAAGTATTGAGGCGGGTAAATTAGGAACCGTACAAGCAGAAAACGTTGAGCTAATTAAATCGGCAGTATATAATATGCTTGCGCATAAAGGAAT
>JASLGC010000278.1 GCA_030150335.1 Flavobacterium sp. | reverse complement strand
CCCCAATTGAGTCACCGTCTTTTTTTACTGCCTTGATTAACTCCTCCATTTGGATAGCAATCACAGGGTCAGCACAGCGCACTGGATTTTGTTCAATCGTAGAAAAGTCTAACTCTTGGTAAGGTTTATTTACTGATATATCGCCAACTGAAGCAACATAAGCAGTAATTTTGATGGTAGATAATACTTGCTTTGCAATAGCTCCCGCTACTACTCTACAAGCAGTTTCACGGGCAGAACTACGTCCTCCTCCACGGTAATCTCTATGTCCGTACTTTTGGTCGTACACATAGTCTGCATGGCTTGGACGATAAACATCCTTGATATGTGCGTAATCCTGAGACTTGGAATTGGTGTTTTCAATAACAAATCCGATAGGTGTACCCGTCGTTTTCCCCTCAAAAATACCCGACATAAAGCGTACTTCATCGGCTTCTTTTCGCTGGGTTACAATCTTAGATTGCCCTGGTTTACGTCTATCTAACTCTGTTTGAATAGCTGGTAAGTCTAATGCTATTCCTGCTGGGCATCCGTCAATGATACCTCCTATTGCGTCTCCATGAGACTCTCCAAATGTTGTTACTCGAAAACGGTTACCAAATGTATTACCTGCCATGACTTGTAGTATTTACTACAAGTTTACTACATTTTTCACAGATAGAATACCTCTTTTCTCATTTTTAACCTTGAAAACACCTCAATATTCTGATTTAAAGCAAAAAAAAATGAGGTATCACTACCTCATCTTTCTATATTAAAAATAATCGAACTTTAATTTGTGTTGTACATAACAGTTGATGTACCCTAAATAATCACGGAATTTAGGTAAACGGTGTGAATCTTCTACCAATAGAATTTCACTATTGTAAGTTCCTTTCTCTTGTAATCCTTTGTAGTCAAGAACCTCATCTTGCTTACCAACTAAGATAAAAGCGTCTTTCGGGTCCTCTATTTTTGCTAAACTATTTTTCAAGTTATCAGGAAACTCTAAGTTCGTTCCTTTGCGCATACTGTAATCTAAAAGCGGACTAATCATTATTAAAACAGAGGCAAGCCCCTTCTTCTTTCTACGCTCTCTCAATTGATATGCAAAGTTCGCACCGGAAGAATCTCCTATCAAAATTACTTGCTCTTCTTCTGCTATACTTGCTTCAACGATATTTAAAATACCATTAAAGTCTGATTCTGGTGTCCATTCAACACAATAGCTTGATGAGCTTTTAAATAATTTTTTACAATCTTGAAATTTGCGAGAGGTACGGTCAGACCCGTATCCGTGAAAATAAATCATTATCATGGGCGTAGATTTTAGTCTTTTTTACGAAGAGTTAAATTACGGAGTTTTTAGGGGTTTAGGAAATGATAATTATCAATTTAACATTAAAAAAATCGGAAAATGTACTAATCATAGTGCATTCCCTCTTATTACATGGAAAACACCCTTTTATTAACTACTTATCAATCAATGAATATTGTTAAAAAATAATGTGTATTTTTAGTTTCTGAAACCATTTACTATGAAAAAATATATTCTAATGCTTAGTTTTCTCTCTCTTTGGGGTTGTCAAAACAACAAAACTGTATTTTCTCCAACTCTTTCTGAACTGAAACGTGAGTTGATTGACAGCATTGAAACTGAAGGTCAACAAAAATTCAGAACAAGGATAGTTTCTAATCAAGAGAATGTAAACGAGAATAAAATAGTGAATATACGCCTTGAGAAAAAGAAGTTGTATTATACAGTACAAGGCTGGTTTGCTTCCTCTGGATTATCTGCGAATACAATGACATTAACACAGGAAAAAAACGTGGAAAATGACACTCTTGTATTAACTCACAAAATGCTGGTAAAAAAAGTACCTGGTAAGGAATCAAATTTAGTCAATGGCTATAATTTCTTACGAGAACATACTGTTGGTTTAAAGTCAACGTATACCAAAGTTGTTATTCGCCTTATTGATTCTAAAGGAGAGATTGCAGATGAACAGCTAATTTCACTTTAAGAATAACGTTACTTATGATAACTATTCCTTGAGAAGGATATTACTTACAACTATACATCAGTAACGCTAAGTAATTACTTTAATATCCCTTCTTTTAGCTTACAGATATATTTTTATCTAACTGCTGATAGCACATCAAAACAGCTTATAAGTATTAGATTTTGCTGAGTTTTGACCAAAAAAAAGACCAAGGTTTCCCTTGGTCCTAAAAAACATTTAATCACTTATTCTCATTTTAATTTATCTTCAGCATCTTTAAGCCCTTGTTTTAGCTTATCCTCTGCTTGTTTTGCAGCATCTTTTACTTCTCCAAAAGCATCATCTGCTTTATCCTTAGCATCTTCAAAAGCGTGTTCTGCTTTATCTTTACCAGCTTCCACAGACCCTTTGATATTATCTATCACTTCTCCTGCTTTGCCTTTTGCGTCTTCAAAAGCGTGACCTGCTTTATCTTTACTTTCTTCTGCAGAGCCTTTAAATTTATCAGCAACTTCTTTGGCCTTGTCTTTTGCTCCATCAAAAGCATCTTCTGCTTTCTTCTTTGCATCTTCAAAAGCGTGACCTGCTTTATCTTTACCTTCTTCTACAGAACCTTTTAATTTATCAGCAACTTCTTTTGCCTTGTCTTTTGCTCCATCAAAAGCATCTTCTGCTTTCTTCTTTGCATCAGTAGCTGAATCTTTAAAAGAATCCTCCGCTTTTTTAGCTTCGTCTTTTACTGCATTGCCTAAATCTTTTAAGCTATCAACTACTTCTCCTGCAACTTCTTTTGTCTTATCCCATAAATCTCCAATAAAACCTTCTGCTTTGTCTTTTACATCATCAAAAGTCTTCTCAGCTGAATCAATTGCCTCATGTGCTTTTTTCTTTAAATCTTCCTGCTTATTTGATTGATTATCTTTCATAGTTTTATTCTTTTAAATTTCAGTTATACTAATTTAAGAAATAAAAATATAAAATTCAATGTTTTAAGTATTAAATATATCAAAATAATTATATTTAATACAAACAAAACACATAAAGCAAAGAAGAACAACATTTACCGATATCTAAGTGCTAATTATTCAACTAAAAAGCCCTTTTGCTTAATAAGTCTTTAATCTAAACGACTAAGCTTTGCTTTCGTCATCCACCATATCGTCAATCGTAATGCGAAGAACAGTTCCTTCATTTGGCTTACTTTGAATTAAAAATTCTGCATTAATAAGATTACAACGGTCTTGTATATTATTCAATCCCAGTCCCTTTTTAACAGCGCTTGTCTTAAACCCTACACCATCGTCTTTAATTGTAATTTCAATTTCACCTCTGTTATTACTATTGAAAATCACAAAA
>JASLGC010000258.1 GCA_030150335.1 Flavobacterium sp. | reverse complement strand
AGATTATATCTGTTAGTACTGATGGAGAATTAAAATATGAAGTGCTTAAAAATGCTGAGCCAGATTCTTATGCAAACATTGTTTTTGTTGTAAAGTAACAGAGTGAGGTTAAATTATATAAAGGAAGAACATACTAAAAATAGCGTAATCATTTAGAATGATTCTGATGGATGTAACGGGGGGTATCATTGTTTTTTAATGTTATTCAATATCTCGTGAAGCAAGCAATTAAGGAAAATACTCATTGAGGTATTAAAAAGTGAATAGTATTGTTTTTTTTATATTAATCAGGCATAGTACTGTGATTGGTGCACTTTATTAAAGTGTTTTGTACTATGCTAATTCAGCTTTGTTAAGAAGCGGCCATATCTTCAAAATTTAACCGTAATAAAAAAAATTGCTATGAAGGTATGGTTAGTTTTATTAGTGGAGTTAGGGTTGTTTGTTAAAGCCTTGTAGATTTATTTCTACAAGGCTTCTTTTATTTTATAAAATATAGATTGGTGTAAATAAGAGAATTTAGGGGAGTTATAGTATTTAAAGCCTACTTATACCTTTGTTAAATAAATTCAATCACAAGTAGAATGCCGTATTTTTGCAATCTTTTTAAAATACGGAAAGAGTTATGAGAGAATTATGGGCTGAGGTTCAGTCACTTCGAAAATACGGATATAAAAACGAGATATTTGCTGGACTGACCTCTGCAATGACAATGATACCAGAGTCGTTATCCTTTGCCATATTAGCAGGATTATCGCCATTAATGGGGCTATATGCTGCTTTTTTAATGGGGATAGTTACCGCCTTTTTTGGTGGACGACCAGGTATGATAGCTGGTGGAGCAGGAGCTACAATTGTAGTGATGATGGCTTTGATAAGCACAGAAGGTGTACAGTATTTGTTGGCAGCTGTTGTTTTAGCAGGTATTATACAATTTTTAGTAGGAGTATTAAAGCTTGGTAAGTTTGTTCGACTTATTCCGCAACCTGTAATGTATGGATTCTTAAACGGATTGGCGGTGATAATCTTTATGGCACAAGTGAAGCAATTCTCCGTTGTTGTCGATGGACAAACACAGTGGTTATCAGGTATGCCGTTAATCATAATGGGAGGATTAACCTTACTAACGATAGGAATTGTGTTGATATTGCCAAAAATCACTAAAGCCGTTCCTTCCTCATTAGTTGCAATATTAGTTTTGACAGCGGTAGCTTTCTTTTTGCAGATAGACACCAAACGCGTGGCAGATATTGCATCGGTAAGTGGTTCGTTACCTCAGTTTCACTTGCCTAACGTACCGTTTACTTTAGAAACTTTAAAGATTATCTTACCATATTCAGTGGTGATGGCAGCAGTAGGATTGATAGAATCGCTGTTGACTTTAAACATGGTAGATGAGATTACCTATACAAAAGGAGATACGAATAAAGAGGCGAGAGCACAAGGATATGCCAATGTAATTAATGGGTTCTTTGGAGGAATGGGGGGATGTGCAATGGTAGCTCAAACGCTGGTAAACTTAAATTCAGGTGGTCGTACGCGTATTTCAGCTATACTAAGTGCAGTTACTATTTTAATGGTTATTTTGGTTGGAGCCCCTGTGATAGAACAGATTCCAATGGCAGCATTAGTTGGAGTAATGATGATTGTAGCTATTACAACTTTCAAGTGGTTCTCGTTTAAGCTGATTACCAAAATGCCGAAGGCAGATGTAATTGTTGGAATTACTGTAGCAGCTATCACAATTATCTTACATAACCTTGCGTTGGCTGTATTTGTAGGAGTAATTATCTCAGCATTAGTATTTGCTTGGGACAATGCTAAACGCATTGGCGCTCGTGTTTCAATAGACAAAGAAGGGAATAAGGTGTATGATATATACGGACCATTGTTCTTTGGGTCAACAGCAACATTCTTAGATAAGTTCAATCCACTTGATGACCCAGAACAAGTAATCATTGACTTCAAAGAGTCAAGAATAGCTGATATGTCTGCAATTGAAGCGGTTAATAAAGTTACCAAATTGTATGCTTCACACAATAAAAAGGTCACACTGCGTCACTTGAGTTATGATTGTTATCGCTTGTTAGACAATGCCAAAGATATGGTTGAGGTAAACATTATGAAGGACCCAACGTATAAAGTAATGGGAGAGTAAGTCATTCAAGGATAAGTGGACTCACCGAAGGAAATGATTCAGTACACAATTGAATTGTTTTTGACAATATAAATAGTAAAAAACAGATATTCTATATAGGAGATATTTGTAATAGATTTATTGATGAATTAAAAAAAGGAGGAAATTTTATACAACAATTTGTGTTTTAACAAAAAAATCATTTTATTTGTCAAGAGTAAAGTTCACAAAATGCTTTTTTTTATAGCTGAAAAAGCAATGGGAAACCAGTAATGACAGTAGTTAACAACGATGAAGCTATAATGAGAATAGTATGAATTTACTCCGCTTGAATACGAATCATTAATTCATTTACTAAATTAATATCACTTTAAAGCTCATCCCTAAGGGATGGGCTTTTTACTTTTATACTAACCCTAATCTGAATAAATTACTGGTATGAAATTTATATTTTCCACCACATTATTTCTCATAATGAGAATGTTTATTACATTTAACTAAATATTATTTAATAGGTATCTGATTTTATATACTTTTATTCGGAAACATATTACAATATTAAAAACCTTACGACAATTGGCTAATACTACAAAAATACAAACCTTATCAGCTTCTAATATTTTAGGAGAGGAAACATGGGAAATAACTTTATTTAAACACAAGGAGAAGGGTGTTAATGACCTTGTTGCTCCACACAAACATGATTTCTACCTTGTTTTCTTTGTAGAAAAAGGAGCAGGAATACATGATATAGATTTTATAAATCACACAGTACAAGATTATCAAGTTTACTTTCTAAGACCCCAACAAGTACATTATTGGATGTTGGAGGAGAAAACCGTGGGTTATCAAATGATGTTTTCTTCAATGATATTGAAAACATTAAACTCTACGTTTAGTAGTTTCTCTTTCTTTCAGTTAGGGGCACCCAATTGCTTACAACTTAAAAAAGCAAGCTTTGAAAAATACAAAGCGCAATTAGAAGGGTTAGAAAAGAGCCTAAAAGGCAAGAAAGTATTGGATAAAGAGATTTCTTTATTAAGCTTTCACCTGCTTTTAAAACACTTACAAAAGGATTATTTAGCATCGTATTCAGAGATTGACTTGAACACAATGGACAAGAGTATTCTTGCCTTTGAAGAGTTAATTGAGAAGAACTTTAAAGAGCAGAGCAGCGTAGCATTCTATGCAGAGGAGTTAAAGATTACGGCAAACTATTTAAACATCTTGTGTAAGAAGTTTTTAGGTATTACAGCAAGTTCTCTTATAATGGATAGAATTCTATTAGAGGCTAAGCGTCTATTAACCACTACTAATGTGTCTGTAAAGGAAATTGCCTTTTCGTTATCTTTCAACGATACAAGCTATTTCAATAACTTTTTCAGACGTCAAATGGGTGTAACTCCTGGTGAGTTCAGAACAAATTATAAAAATTACAATAAACAGGAATAAAAGTTCAACACCATTTAACGACCTGCCTCTACCTTTGTATGGAATGATTTTAGATAAAGAGATTTGTCTATTTAAAATGATACATAATGAAAAGGATTGGAAGAATAGTTTTTTTAATGTGGATTGGGTTGAGTACTACAGGTTTCGCTGCTTGTAACTCATCTGATAATACACAAGAAAATGTAGGTAGAGAAATGGAACAGAAGTCATTATTTTCAGCTATCAAAAGCAATGATTTGTCTTTGGTGAAAACTTTGTTGAACAATAAAGTAAACATCGAAGATAAAAATAGCAAGGGGGAAACTCCATTAATGTATGCAACTTATTTGCAGCGCAATGCTATTGCTATTGTTTTAATGGAAGCTGGAGCCAATGTAAATGCACAAGATAAGCGACTGAATAGTCCGTTTTTATATGCAGGTGCGGAAGGGAACTTAGAATTGGTGAAAGCTGCTTTGAATCACAATGCTGATTTTAAAGTGTATAACCGATATGGAGGTTCTGCTTTAATTCCTGCAGCAGAGAAAGGACATTTAGAAGTAGTTAAGTTGTTAGTCAACACACCTAATTATCCTATTGACCATGTCAATAACTTAGGTTGGACTGCCTTAATGGAAGCTATTGTGTTAAGCAATGGAGGAAAAGTACACACTGAGATTGTCAAGGAATTGATAAAAGGTGGAGTAGATGTAAATATCCCTGATTCAAAAGGGGTAACTCCTTTACAGCATGCGAAAAGTAGAAGGTTTACTGAAATAGTTCGTTTGCTTGAACAAGCAGGAGCAAAATAAGATTAGGAAGAACAACAACAATAACAACAACGATTGCCACCACAATCTATAATTTCAAAAGGATGATTAATAGAAAACAATTTTTAGGTATGGCTACAGCTGCTACGGGAAGTTTGTTTATCCCAGCTATAGGTCATTCTCAAGAAAAAAAGCAGAAACAACAACAAAGTTTAAAAGACGTTAATGAATTCGCCTTGCTTAATGTTCGTTTAGAAGACGGCTTTTTGCACAATGACAAAGGTCAAGTAAATGGTACACAAACTGCATTGTATGATATTTATGTAGTCAATGGGCAAATAAAGTCTATTGACGTTGCAGGAAGCAAATCGTATGCTATAACAACAATGGATGCAGGCGGATTATTAATGTTGCCAGGATTAAGAGATATGCATATTCACATCGACAAGACTTTCTTTGGAGAGCGTTGGTATGGAGACCCAAGACCAGGGAATTCAGTGAAGGATATGATTGCTCTTGAGCGCAAAATTATTCCAGGATTGTTAGAGAAATCAGTTAGTAAAGCTGAGTTAGCAATCGACTTGATGAATAGTCAAGGAACGTATTTTGCAAGATGTCAAACGAATATAGACCCAACAAGTGGTTTGAAGAGTTTAGAGAACTTGCATATAGCATTGGAAAATAAGAAAGATTTTATCCAATCGGAGATTGTAGCCTTTCCACAACACGGTATTCTTTATTCAGATTCAGAAGCTTTATTAAGAGAGTCTGCACAGATGGGTATAGACTTCGTAGGTGGACTCGACCCGACTACGGTAGATGGAAATATGGAGAAATCACTTGATATTATGTTTCAAATAGCTTTGGATTACAACAAGGGAGTTGACATTCATTTACATGAAGGAGCTGCTACGGGTATTCCTGCTATCGAATACATGATTAAGCAAGTAAGTGAGAATAAAGCTTTACAAGGGCGCACCTATATCAGTCACGGTTTCGCTTTAGGACAAATAGACCAAAAGAAACTTGAAAGTATAGCTGAGCAATTGAACCATTACGGCATTGGAGTGATCACAAGTGTGCCTATTGGACGTTCTATGATGCCAATACCAACTTTGTACAAGCACAATGTTAAAGTGATGACAGGTACAGATAGTATCATTGACCACTGGCAACCATTTGGTAGCTGTGATATGCTTGAAAAGGCGAAATACTGTGCAGAGTTATATGGATGGACAGATGATTATCATTTGAGTAGAGCATTGCAAATCGCTACTAAAGACCAAGTGCTACCACTTTCAAACAAAGGAGAACGCATTTGGCCAAAGCAAGGTGATGAAGCAAACTTTGTATTAGTAAAAGCAAGTTGTTCTGCAGAGGCAGTAGCCAGAACACCAGAACGTGAAGCTACTTTTTACAAAGGCAAAAAAGTATATGCAATAGAGGAATAGTATCCCTTAGTACGATTGTATGTACTATAAGTTTTGAATTTTTTTTTCATAACCCAATTTTATATTTTTTTTTAATAGATAAGAACTTGTTGAAAGTCGAATTCTTATCGATAGAAATATTTTTTAATAGCATCTTGATTTAGTGTGTTTTGAATCTCAATATTAAAAGTAATATTTCTAAAAGAAAGCCAACCTATTATGGGTTGGCTTTCTTGTTTATAATCACTTTGAAATTTAAAAAAACAAAGTACAGATATATCGCAATTTTATTCCAAATTTTATAAATGTGAATAGATATTTAAGCTAATTCATAAGCTGAAACGTAGTTTTTTGTATAAATAGATATAGTAAAGTTTATATGATTCTACTTTTAATGAGCATTCTATTATATCTTTTTTAAATGCAATTCCTTTGTGTTTTAAATGACAAAGATGAATGAATATGTATTGGAAAAGCTATTTGAAAGGGGTACTATAGCTGTTCGAAAGAGTTGGATATTGTTGATAGTTTTAATCGTTATTCAAATGCCACTTGAGCTGATAACAACAGAAAATAAGTGGCTTCATTTTGCTGAACTACTATTAATATATGGATTGTTATTCAGTTGGTATTTTATCTGTAATAAAGCTTGGGTATCCGTATTAAAAATATTTGGGTTAATAGGAGTTATGTTGATAATGTACAATCCGTTATCATATCTAATGACGAGTAAACAACTGCAGGCTGTAGAGAGAATCTGGGTATATGAATTGGTAAGTATAAGTTTTGCAATCATAGCTACTTTTTTAATTGTTAGATTATACTTGCGGGAAGAAAGCATAGTACTTACTAAGAGAAAACAATTAAAAGCAGTTTTGTTACTTGGAATGCTGTTCTTTACAATCCCTAAAGATTCATTAATAAACGAATCTTTTTCAGTGTTTAAAATAGAGACTATCAATATGTTATTTACAGGAACATTAAAGGTAATGTATTCTATATCACTGTTGTTTATAGTCTATTACATACTTAAAATCATTAAGCATAGTGGGAGTTTATTTACTATTCCGAAGACTGACCTTGCTTTGTTTTCGAAGGAGTTTTTTAAAATATTTGCCGTACTATACTTGCCCTTATTTATAGTTTTTTCCATCCTATCGACTGAACTATTTTTAGACAGCACTATCCTTGTGTACCAAAGTTTTTCAATAGTAACTCTGTTGGCATATTCTGCACAAATAGCGTTATTTACAATACTTATTTTAATAGTAGGGCAAGGGTTGAGGTATAAAGCAATACAAGAACAAAGCTATTATGGAGTCTGTGGCATTCTATTATTTATTCCCATTGTAAATATCTTGTTTTATTTATTAATTGGACTAAACGAGCACCATTTGATTTTAGGGATTAGCAAACCATATTCAAAGAAACATTGGCATGTATTAGCTGTACTCTGTTTACTGTTTGCTGTGTATTTACTTATGATGCCAAGTGGAGATTCAGACATGTTTCTATTGTACATATTAATAGTTGTACTTTATTTATTAGTTAGTGTTATCAATATCGGTAAGATGTGGCAAGTAGCATTAGTGTTCACCATTATTAGTTTATCACTGATTGGGTTTATTGACTATGTGGTTAGAAGTATTTTAGTATTAGTATCATCACCGAGTCCATCACTGCTTACTTTTGAGAATTTACATTTAATGAGCCTTCTTTTAACGTGTTATTACGCTATTATTTATAGTGTTAGACATGTATTTCTGTATGAAGAAGATTGGGAAACAGAAACAGATTAATGTATTAGCACGGTTTATAGGCCTACATAAAAGAGAATAAAGTTCTGTTTGACTATGGAATAATAAACCTTGTGTTTTGATGTGATAGGATAAAGGTAAACGCTTAAATAGAATAAAAGTATGCTGCTAAATAAGAGAAATACAACATCTATTTTGGCTTAATAAAACCACAGCAAGGGAGTAAAGATGACAGGTTTATTGAGAACTCAAGGGAGCATTGCACTTTAAAAAGGAAAATAATTACCTTTAAGCGCAAAATAATAAGCATAAAAAAAGCCACTAAAAATAGTGGCTTTCTAAGAAGTACAAATTATATTATTTGTTATAAACACTTTCTTTTTTGAAGTGAACTGTTAGTAAATAATATACTACAGCTCTGTATTTATTTCTATTAGATTGACCGTATTGGTCCATAACTTTAGTAATAGCAGCATCTAATTTAGCGTCGTCTTTTAAACCTAATTTCTTGATTAAGAAGTTGTTTTTAACTGTTGCTAATTCTGATTCAGAAGAACTTGCTACTGTAGAAGAATCCTTGTTGTAAATAGAAGGACCACATCCGATAGTTACTTTCTCTAATAATTCCATG
>JASLGC010000230.1 GCA_030150335.1 Flavobacterium sp. | reverse complement strand
CTAAAATAGAATAGCATCCTATTAATAAAATATTTTTAACAAAACTTATAAAATCACTTGATTTCAGTCCTCCTAATGAATATAAATACTTAGTAGGAATCCCAATAAAAAAAACAACTAATACAATAGGCAATAATACTTTCTTTAAATAACATTTAATGTCTAAATCTATCATCTTACGCAAAAAAAATAATCTTGCTAGTAAACAAATTAATGACATAATTATCAAAACATAAAAAGCAAGAATAGGATCATTAAAACTCTGTACTAAAAAATATGAAAAAGGTAAATTCATAAAAAGTAGACCTCCTACTATAATTTGATACCACTTAATCTTACCTGTAGCTTGTGAAGCCATAACTAATGGTCCTGATATAGAATCTAAAATAATTGAAACAAGTGTTAATCTAACAAAATCAACAACTAAATCAGGAAATTTACCTAACCAAATTTGTAAAATGTACTCTATTGATATAAAAACAGGTAAAACTAAAAGCAATAATAAGTAAACTGAAAACTTAGAACTTACATGAATTAATTTTGTCATATTCTCCAATTCCCCTTTAGCGTATAATTTTACAATTTGAGGATTAAAAGCCATTTGAAAACTATTGACAAACATAAGTATTGCTCCTTGTATTTGCATAGTAATTCCATAGGCTGCGTTAACAATCACTCCAAAAAATAAATTTAAAATAATATTAACACCTTGTCCCTTTGACACTGCAGCAATAGAACCAAATAAATTCCAACCTGAGTAGCTTAATAATTCCCCAAAATAGACCTTATCAAACTCAAAATGATATTTACTTTCATTAAATTGCTTACGACAATAGACTTGATAAATCAACCGAATTATAAATGCTACTACAAATGTCAGAATAGCATATAGCTGTAACTTATCCTCTCCCAATACTAACAAAAATACTATTGCTAATTTTAAAACTGCCTCTAAAATACTCACATACGCATAAACACTCATACGTTCACGTGCAAGTATTAATGAATTATAAGGCACTTGAATTATATTCAAAAGGAAAGTAAGTACAGAAAATTGATAAACAACATTTACAGCATATAATCTATCTTCAGGAAAAACCATTTTGTAATTAATATACCATAATCCAATCGTTTCAGCCAATATCAAAGCTAAAACAGCTATAAATATGTGAATCGTTAAAGTCGCTGAAAAAGTTTTCTGTAAGCGTTCAAAATCCCCCTTACCAATATCGAAAGACAAATATCTTTGTGTAGCGGATGACATTGCTGCATTAAAAAATCCAAGCATTGCCACTATACCACCTACTAAACTATAAATACCAAAATCTGATACTCCTAATTGCTGAAGTACAACTCTTGATGTATAGAGAGTAACCCCCATAATCAGGAACATCCTGAAATATAAAAACAAAGTATTCTTTGCTATTGTCTTAGAACTCGACATCTATAGTTCTCCTATCTTTTAAAAATTACAATCTACTATCTATTTCTTCTCTATTCAACACCCCTTTAGTATCATATACTACCGCAGGTGAATTAACCAAATCTGCAATATTTATACTTGCAAATTCTTTATGAGCTGTTGTTAAAATTACAGCATCAAATTTCCTTCCTGTATTAGGTAAACGATGATCTGCAATTTGAGGTTGTTTAACATTCAACTGATCAAGTGAAGTCATCACCTCAATCCCATATTCTTCCATCACCTCATCTGCACTTACCCAAGGATCATACACATCTACCTGAATACCATAACTAACCAATTCTTTATAAATATTAGCTACTTTCGTATTTCTCGTATCCGGACAATTCTCTTTGAAAGCAATTCCCATCAGTAAAACTCGAGCTTTACTCACATCAATTCCCTTCTGAACCATCATCTTAACCACTTTACTCGCAATAAACACCGGAATCTCATCATTGACTCTACGTCCTGATAAGATCACATCTGGGTAATACCCAACTTGAATTGCTTTGTGTGCTAAGTAATACGGATCTACTGATATACAGTGTCCTCCTACCAAACCTGGTTTAAACTTCAAGAAGTTGAACTTGGTACCTGCTGCATCTAATACGTCTTGTGTGTCAATTCCTAAACGGTCACAAATTAATGCCAACTCATTTACAAATGATATATTCACATCGCGCTGTGCATTCTCAATTACCTTAGCTGCTTCTGCTACCTTCATAGAAGATGCTTTATGCGTTCCCGCCTTGATAATCTTTTGATATAACTGATCGATCTCTTCTGCTATTTCAGGTGTACTTCCTGAGGTAACTTTCACAATGGTCTCTAAGGTGTTCACCTTATCCCCTGGATTGATACGCTCTGGAGAGTATCCAGCATAGAAATCTTCGTTGAATTTTAAAGTGGAGTGTTGTTCGATAACCGGAAGACATTCTTCTTCTGTACACCCTGGATATACTGTAGATTCGTAAATTACAATATCTCCTTTTTTAATCACAGATGCGATAAGCTTAGACGCTCCTTTTAAAGGAGATAAGTCTGGCGCATTAAACTGATCAATTGGTGTAGGTACGGTAACGATGTACACATTGGCATCGGCAATATCGCTTAATTGATTACTTGGTAAGTACCCGCGAATCGCCCCTGATGTTTGGTATTCGAATAGAGAAACCTTCAGTTGATCTTCTTCAACCTCTCTGGTTTCATCCTTTCCGTTTCTTAATTCTTCTACCCTTTTGTCTTTGATGTCGTATCCAATGACAGGATAGTGCTTAGCGAATGCTAATGCCAAAGGTAAACCTACGTACCCTTGTCCTATTACTGCTATTTTATATTCTTTTCCCATTTTTTAAAAACGTTTCTGATTGGTTATTATTACTGCAATACACCCATATTGTCATTAATAGTCGCCGTTCGAAAGACATCAAGCCACAAATGTACACTTTTTAAAAACTTTTCCTTAGATAAATCAGCTCTTTTTCTGTGAAGTAGCACTTTTCTTTAGTTAACATATTTCAATGTTAAAGAAGAATTAAACTACACTTTGTGATGTTTTTAAATCAGTTTTAACAGAATGTTTTTCTTAAATAATCATTTTTAAATATTTAAGGTGTGGATATGGAACAAAACACTGTTTTTATTGGATATTTTTTACATAAGGAGGCTTTTCATTTGCGGTGTGGAGATGTATTGTGGACCGTGATGTGTGAATTTATTGTGTCGTATGCTTATGCAATGCTGTGCGATCCTTCGACAGGCTCAGGATGACATACGGTGTGGAGATACGGTGTGGAGATACGGTGTGGAGATACGGTGTGGAGATGTTTTGTGTTGTATGCCTCCGCAATGCTGTGTGATCCTTCGACAGGCTCAGGATGACATACTAAGTGGAAATACTGTGTGGGGATGTATTGTGTTTATGCCTCCGCAATGCTGTGCGATCCTTCGACAAGCTCAGGATGACAAGCTGTGTGGATGTACTGTGTGGAGATGTAT
>JASLGC010000228.1 GCA_030150335.1 Flavobacterium sp. | reverse complement strand
TTCTCTCAGGTAAACTCTGAACACTGTCGTCACAAGATTTTCAACGGTACTTTCGTAATAGACGGAGTAGAACAACCTACTTCCCTATTCAAATTAATTAAGAAAACATCTGAAACAAATCCTAATGATATCGTTTCAGCTTATAAAGATAATGTTGCTTTTGTCAAAGGACCTAAAGTAACACAGTTTGCTCCTAAATCAGCAGACAAACCTGACTTTTATGCAGAAACAGAGTTCAATTCTGTTATCTCTTTAAAAGCAGAAACACATAACTTCCCTACTACTGTTGAACCTTTCAATGGAGCTGCTACTGGGGCTGGTGGAGAAATCCGCGACCGTTTAGCTGGTGGACAAGGTTCTTTACCTCTTGCAGGAACTGCAATCTATATGACGTCTTATTCTCGTTTGGAAGAAAACCGTCCTTGGGAAAAAGCAATGGATGAAAGAGCTTGGTTATACCAAACACCTATTGATATCTTAATTAAAGCGTCTAATGGGGCTTCAGACTTTGGTAACAAATTCGGTCAACCTTTAATTACAGGTTCTATCCTTACATTTGAACATGAGGAAGAAGCTCGTAAACTTGGTTTTGACAAAGTAATTATGCAAGCTGGTGGTATCGGATATGGTAAATTAGAACAAGCAATCAAACACAAACCAGAAGAAGGTGACCAAATTGTAATCCTTGGTGGTGAGAACTATAGAATTGGTATGGGAGGTGCAGCTGTATCTTCTGCTAATACAGGAGCTTTTGGTTCTGGTATTGAGCTTAATGCTATCCAACGTTCTAACCCTGAAATGCAAAAAAGAGCTGCTAATGCTATCCGTGGTATGGTTGAAGCGGAACATAATCCTATTGTATCTATTCACGATCACGGTGCAGGTGGACACTTGAACTGTTTATCTGAATTAGTAGAGGAAACTGGAGGTAATATTGATTTGGATAAATTACCTGTAGGTGACCCTACCCTATCTGCAAAAGAAACTATCGGTAACGAGTCTCAAGAAAGAATGGGATTAGTTATTGGTAAAAAAGATATTGACACATTAGCTCGTATCGCTGAAAGAGAACGTGCTCCAATGTATACTGTTGGTGAGGTAACTACTGATGACCGTTTTACGATTGAATCTAAAACGACTGGTGCTAAACCAATGGACTTTGAACTAAGTGATATGTTTGGTAGTTCACCAAAAACAATCATGGAAGACAAAACAATTAAACGCGTTTATGCTGATTTAGATTATTCAGTAGCAAACGTTGCTCAATACTTAGACAAATTACTACAGTTAGAAGCTGTAGGTTCTAAAGATTGGTTAACGAATAAAGTTGACCGTTGTGTAGGTGGTCGTGTGGCTAAACAACAATGTGTTGGTACATTACAACTTCCATTGAACAACCTTGGTGCTATGGCTCTTGACTTCAAAGGAAAAGAAGGTATCGCTACTACTGTAGGACATGCTCCTGTTGTTGCATTGATAGATCCTGCTGCTGGAAGTAGAAACGCTATTGCTGAATCATTGTCTAACATTGTTTGGGCTCCGTTAAAAGATGGTATCGATAAAGTATCATTATCAGCTAACTGGATGTGGGCTTGTAATAACCCTGGTGAAGATGCACGTTTATACGAAGCTGTAAAGGCTTGTTCTGACTTCGCAATCGAGTTAGGAATCAATATCCCAACTGGAAAGGATTCTTTGTCTATGAAACAAAAATATCCAAATGACGAGGTTATTGCTCCTGGTACAGTAATTATCTCTGCTGCGGCAAACTGTACTGATATTACTAAAGTTGTAGAACCTGTTTTAAACAAAAACGCGGGCTCTATCTATTATATTAACTTGTCTAAAGATAGCTTCAAATTAGGAGGTTCTTCTTTTGCTCAAGTATTAAACAAAATTGGTCAAGACGCTCCTACTATTCAGGATGCTGCTTACTTCAAAAATACTTTTAATGCAATTCAAGAGTTAATCGTTGACGAACAAATTGCTGCTGGTCACGATATCGGAAGTGGTGGTTTAATTACTTCATTGTTAGAAATGACTTTCGCTGATATTAACTTAGGTGCTAAGTACGACTTAACTGCTTTGAATGAAAAAGACACAGTGAAAGCATTATTTAATGAAAACATTGCGTTAATCGTTCAAGCGAAAGACGACAAAGCATTTGAAAAAGCTCTTGCTACAAAAGGTGTTGATGCTGTAAAAATCGGTAGTGTTACAACTGATGAGAAAGTTACCTTTACAAATGGAAATGATCACTTCGAATTCAGCGTGCCTGCATTAAGAGATACTTGGTTTAAAACATCTTATTTGTTAGACCAAAAACAAACTAAAAACAACAGAGCTACTGACCGTTTCAATAACTATAAAGTTCAACCATTACAATTCAACTTCCCTGCTCAATTCGACGGTAAAAAACCTGTAATTGACGCTTCTAAACCACGTCCTAAAGCGGCTATCATCCGTGAAAAAGGAAGTAACTCAGAAAGAGAAGTTGCAAACGCAATGTACTTAGCTGGTTTTGATGTGAAAGACGTTCATATGACTGACCTTATCTCTGGTAGAGAAACATTAGAAGATATCCAATTCATTGGGGCTGTTGGTGGTTTCTCTAACTCAGACGTATTAGGTTCTGCAAAAGGATGGGCTGGTGCATTTATGTACAATGAAAAAGCAAATACGGCATTAAAGAACTTCTTCGCAAGAAAAGACACATTATCTGTTGGTATTTGTAATGGATGTCAATTGTTTATGGAATTAGAGTTAATCAACCCTGAACACCCTGTTCATGGTAAGATGAAACACAATGATTCTCAGAAACACGAGAGTAACTTTACTTCTGTTACTATTCAAGAAAACAACTCTATTATGCTTTCTACATTAGCAGGAAGTACATTAGGAGTTTGGATATCTCATGGTGAAGGTAAATTCAACTTACCTGAAACAGAAGATAAATACAACATCGTAGGTAAATACGCTTATGAAGCATATCCTGCGAACCCTAATGGTTCTGACTTCAACACAGCAATGATGTGTGACACTACAGGACGCCACTTAGTAATGATGCCTCACATCGAACGCTCATTATTCCAATGGCATTGGGCTAATTACCCAGAAGGAAGAAAAGACGAAGTTTCTCCTTGGATGGAAGCATTTGTTAATGCAAGAAAATGGATTGAAGAAAACAATTCTAAATAATATAAACTTAAAGACGCCTTCTAAATCAGAAGGCGTTTTTTTATCCCTATTCTACTCTTCTTACTTGTTAATAAACCAATCCACCTATTATTTTATGTGTTCAATTATCAAACAAATAACTAAAAAACAAACACTTACACATATAAATTAAGTATATTTAAGCTATCATCCCCCTTAAATATTATTTAAAATGATAAATGCTAGTTCATCAGATAGAAATAGAATAAACAACTCACTATCTAAAAGAAAAAGAGTTGGAGAAATTGACATTCTTGACCCTACAGCTAAGCTAATCTTTGACGATAATGCCTACTTAGAAATTATAGGAGAAGGGTATAAATGGGCAGAAGGTGCCTTATGGATTCCTAACGAACAAATGCTTCTTTTTTCAGATATTCCAAATAATCGTATTCTATATTGGAAAGATGAGTTTGAACAACCTAAAGTTTACTTGGAGCCTTCTGGTTTTACCCAAGAAGGAACGCGAGATGGTGAACTGGGTTCTAATGCACTAATTCTAAGCAAAGCAGGTGAACTTATCTTATGCCAACACGGTGATAGAAGAATTGCTAAAATGGACGCCCCAATAAATCATCCTTCATCTAAATTTATAACTGTTGCAGACAATTATAAAGGACAGAGATTTAATAGTCCTAATGACCTTGCTGAAGACCACAGAGGCAACATATACTTTTCTGACCCTACTTATGGTCTTGAATCGGTAAGTCATCAAGAAATACCATTTAGTGGATTATACAAAATTGACACTGATGGAATAGTACATCTTGTTCAAAAGCATCATACCCACCCAAATGGTATAGCTTTTTCATTAGATTATAGATTTATGTATGTAACAAATTCAAATCCTAAACAAGCATATTTATTCCGCTATGAACTAACTCCTCAAGGTGAAATAATCAATGAAGAACTTGCTTTTGACTATACTCCATTTGTAAGTGAAACTTCAGGAAATCCAGATGGACTAAAAGTGGACAGATATGGTAATATCTTTACAACGGGGCCTGATGGACTTTGGGTTTTCAATCAAAACATAGAATTAATTGCAAGAGTACGCATTCCTTTTGTTACATCAAATTGTTCGTTTACTGAAGACTTCAAAACGCTTTATATTACAGCAAGTGATAGAGTATTAAGATTAAAACTAAGACAATAACATGAAAAAACATTACGCAATTCCCCTATCTATCCTATTGTCGATTACAGCAATAAGTTGCAAAGACAATAAGACCCAAGAAAATATTAAAGAAAAAATTGAGACAACTACTGATTTATTTTCCATTGAATACGTATCAGACAAAGGAAAACAAATAATCAATGAGTCTGCTACTATCAACATCATTGGAGATGGATTTACATGGACAGAGGGTCCGTTGTGGATCGAAGATAAACAGATGTTACTCTTTTCTGACGTTCCTGAAAACAAAGTGTACAAATGGACACAAGATGAAGGTATCACAACTTACCTTACTCCTTCAGGACTTACAGATAAAGATTTTATACATGATGGTGAAATGGGATCTAACGGACTTCTATTAAACAAAGAAGGACAACTTATTTTATGTCAACATGGAAATCGTGCTATTGCCATAATGGATGCCCCTTTAGATAAACCTGAACCAAAGTATAGCTTTTTAGTACAGCATTATAATGGAAAGAAAATAAATAGCCCTAATGACATAATTCAAGACAAACAAGGAAATTATTACTTTACAGATCCGGATTATGGTATCAGTAGTAATGACCAAAAAGAGCAAAACATCAATGCTGTCTTCAAATTGAACACTGAAAAACAACTAAGCGTATTTATCGACAGTATCTCACATCCTAACGGACTTGCCTTCTCTCCTGATGAAAGCAAATTATACATTACAAACTCTAATCCAGAGAAAGCGTTATTATATGAATATTCAGTAGATAACAATAAAAACATCACCTCTAGTAAAGTATTCTATGATTTCAAACCTTATTGGAAACAAGGCTTAGCTACTCCAGATGGATTAAAGGTTGATCCCAATGGAAACATCTTTACCTCTGCTCCAGGCGGCATTTGGGTATTCACAGCAAATGGTGAATTAGTCGCTAAAATAAACACTAAAGAACGTGCATCTAACTGTTCTTTAAGTCAAGACGGTAAGACTATTTTCATAACAAATAGCGATAAGGTCTTGAAGATAAAAATGAGATAGAAAAAAAGCTCTAAGAAAGAATCTACTTTCTTAGAGCTTTTTTTATCGTAATCAACTCCCTCTGTACGTTGAATACCCAAACGGACTTAACGTAATTGGCACATGGTAATGCATGCCATCTTTTATTTCAAAAGTCACCTCTATAAAAGGATAAAAACTCTCTAAATTATTCTTTTCAAAATATGGTTTAGTAAAAAATGTTAAACGATAAATACCTTTATTATCAGCATTCCCTTCTTCATATTTTAAAAAATCACCAATACGCCCATCTTTATTTGTAGTTTTCTCACTAATACTTTCCCATTTATCTCCCGTAAGCTTTTCTAATTTAACTTTAACACCTTCTGAAGGATGTCCTTGTGAAATATCCAGAATATGAGTACTCAACTGGTATTTAACTTCTTGTGCATAACTACTCAGA
>JASLGC010000203.1 GCA_030150335.1 Flavobacterium sp. | reverse complement strand
ACAGCTCCTTTATTGTCTTTGCTTAAAACGAAAACTACATTTCCGTTTGTCTTAACGTCATTTACAAGTTGTATCATCTTTGTGTATTTATATTATTGCAAATATACATTTTTTTAGACTCAACTAAAAAAACACTATACTGGAGTTTCTGAAAAGCTTTCTATTACCACTAACAACCACCATACAATCGGAACACTTTCTACCCAAAACAGGGTGTATATCTTGGTTCGCTCTCTTGATGCGTACCAAATAAAGAAAAGCGTCAGCAAAACTATGACAAGGTTATTCCAGGCTTGTATAGATTGATATCCTACCTTAAAAAATTCGATTACATAGAATGGTATTAATAGAAAAGTTAGTAGCCATTTTGTATTGAGAGTTCCCAATGTTTGTGGGAGTGTTTTTAGTTTATTATCGTCAAACTGTAAATCGACTATTTCAAAAATACCGATTAATATCAGCACTAAAATAAAGCGTTGGGTAAACTTAATGCCGATGTCCCAACTTAGCTCTAACCCTGCATTGACAATAGGTACTATCAAGGTTACTGTTGCCCAACACAGACAGACAATATATACTTTTAGCCCTGCCCAATTTCGGAGATTAGGTATTTTATCGTTGATGGGAATGGCATAAAAAATAGATAGTAGCAATAGACTGACGGTGACTAATTGTGCTTTTAAGCTAAGCAAGAAAAAACAGATAGTGCCGACTACTAAAGCTAATAAACTAACAGCAACGATTGTCTTAAATTTTCTCGATAAATTATTTCTGTGGTGATATACAAAATCAGCATATTTGATGAAGTTGTACGAAAAAAGTGTTCCGGCAAATGCCATAGCAGAAACAACGCCATCAAATGGCAAATGGCAAAAGTAAAAAGTCATTTGTACCAGGGCAAAAACTGCTACAGATACGTGAATACTTCCATTTAAATAAAAATCAATTCCCTTGTTCTTCATCAAATCCATAAGTATTCTGAAATAATGTTCAGATAGTATAATAAGTTTTCAAAATTAAAAGTATTATTCGACAAAATGTCAGATTAATGGTTATTTTTGTGTGCTTAAACACAACTAATATTTAATTGTCCAAATGAAAACAAACACATTTGCTTTAAGACACATAGGTCCTCGTCCTGAAGACTTAGCACAAATGTTTAAGACTGTAAAGGTTGAAAACATTGAGCAATTAATTGACGAAACGTTTCCAGACGCAATTCGTTTAAAAGAAGATTTAAATCTTGCTCCTGCAATGAACGAATATGAATACTTATCTCATATTCAAGCATTGGGAAATAAAAATAAAATATTCCGCTCTTTTATCGGTTTAGGATACAACGAGGCTGTAGTACCTGCAGCTATCATTCGTAACGTATTTGAAAACCCAGGATGGTATACTGCTTATACTCCGTATCAAGCAGAAGTGGCTCAAGGTCGTTTAGAGGCTTTGTTAAACTTCCAAACTACTGTAATTGAATTAACAGGAATGGAGATTGCAAATGCTTCTCTATTGGATGAGTCAACATCTGCTGCTGAAGCGATGATTTTGTTATTTGACGTTAGAACAAGAGACCAAAAGAAAAACAACGTAGTTAAGTTCTTCGTTTCTGAAGAGATTTTACCTCAAACTTTATCTGTATTACAAACAAGAGCAACACCTTTCGGAGTTGAATTAGTTGTTGGTAACCACGAGGAGTTTGACTTCTCAGAAGAATTCTTTGGAGCTATTTTACAATACCCTGGAAAACATGGTATCGTAAATGATTACGCTGATTTTATTCACACTGCAAAATCTAAAGACATTAAAGTGGCTGTAGCTGCTGATATCTTATCTTTAGTTTCTTTAACTCCTCCAGGAGAAATGGGAGCTGACGTAGTAGTTGGTACTACTCAACGTTTTGGTATTCCATTAGGATACGGAGGTCCTCACGCTGCTTATTTCGCTACGAAAGAAGAGTACAAACGTAGTATGCCAGGTCGTATTATCGGTGTTTCTAAAGATGCTGATGGTAATACTGCATTGCGTATGGCACTTCAAACTCGTGAGCAACACATCAAACGTGAGAAAGCTACTTCTAACATCTGTACTGCTCAAGTATTGTTAGCGGTTATGGCGAGTTTCTACGCTGTTTACCACGGACCAAAAGGATTGCAAGCAATTGCTAACGGTGTACATGCAAAAGCGGTTACTTTAGCTTCAAGCTTAGAGAAATTAGGAATAGAACAAACAAATGCTGCTTACTTTGATACAATCACTGTAAAAGCTGATGCTGATAAAGTAAAAGCTATTGCTCTTGAAAATCAAGTAAACTTCAACTATATCGATGCGAACACAATCTCTATTTCGTTAAACGAAACTGTAGAGTTAAAAGACATCAACACAATCGTAACTATTTTTGCTAAGGCTGTTGGTAAAGATGCTTTTGAAGTTGTTGCATTAGACGAAACTACTGTTAAATACCCTGCAAAGTTAAAACGTACTTCTACGTTCTTACAACACGCTGCTTTTAACAATTGCCACTCTGAAACAGAGTTAATGCGTTATATCAAGAAACTTGAGCGTAAAGATTTAGCATTGAATCACTCAATGATTTCTTTAGGTTCTTGTACTATGAAATTAAACGCAGCAGCTGAGATGTTGCCTTTAAGTAACCCACAATGGAACAATGTTCACCCATTCGTTCCTGCTGACCAAGCTCAAGGATACTTAGAAATGTTGAAAGACCTTGAAGACAAATTAAGTGTTATCACTGGATTTGCTGGTACAACATTACAACCAAACTCAGGTGCACAAGGAGAGTATGCTGGTCTTATGACTATTCGTGCTTATCACCACTCAAGAGGAGACTTCCAAAGAGATATCGCTTTAATCCCTGCTTCTGCTCACGGTACTAACCCTGCTTCTGCCGCTATGGCTGGAATGAAAGTTGTAGTTACTAAAACTACTCCTGAAGGAAATATCGACGTTGCAGACTTGAAAGCTAAAGCTGAACAACACAAAGATAACTTGGCTTGTTTAATGGTTACTTACCCTTCTACACACGGTGTTTACGAATCGGCTATTATGGAGATTACTCAAATCATCCACGATAACGGAGGACAGGTGTATATGGATGGTGCTAACATGAACGCTCAGGTTGCTATTACAAACCCTGCAAACATTGGAGCTGACGTTTGTCACTTAAACTTACACAAAACATTCGCTATTCCTCACGGAGGAGGTGGACCTGGTGTAGGACCAATCTGTGTTGCTGAACACTTAGTTGAGTTCTTACCTTCTAACCCAGTGGTAAAAGTTGGTGGTAAAAATGCTATCACTTCTATTTCTGCTGCTCCTTATGGTTCTGCTTTAGTATGTTTAATCTCTTACGGTTACATCGCTATGTTAGGAACAGAAGGATTGAAGAAAGTTACACAACAAGCTATCTTGAATGCTAACTACCTTAAAACTCGTTTAGAAGAGCATTATGCAATTCTTTATACAGGTGAAAAAGGACGTGCTGCACACGAAATGATTCTTGATGTACGTGAATTCAAAGAAAAAGGTATTGAAGTAACTGATATCGCTAAACGTTTAATCGATTATGGATTCCACGCTCCTACGGTTTCTTTCCCTGTAGCTGGTACATTGATGATTGAACCAACAGAAAGTGAAAGCGTTCAAGAGCTTGACCGTTTCTGTGATGCAATGATTTCTATCCGTAAAGAAATTGAGAATGCAACAATTGAAAACCCTGTGAACGAGTTGAAAAATGCTCCTCACACATTAGCTTTATTAACTGCTGATAACTGGGATTTACCATACTCAAGACAAAAAGCGGCTTATCCACTACCTTATGTAGCTGAAAACAAATTATGGCCTTCTGTACGTCGTATTGACGATGCTTACGGAGATAGAAACTTAATCTGTTCTTGTGCTCCTATTGAAGTATATATGGAAAACTAATCCTTTGGGATTTATAGATATAAAAAAGCACCATCAAAATGATGGTGCTTTTTTTATGTTTAGAAAAAGTATTTAATCTTCAATAATGTAATTTCTGATATGATGTGCTTTAGCAAACTCACGTTGTGCGTCTTTTAGCTTAATTGCATCGTGATTTAACTCCATTGACAACTCTTCAAGCTTAGTATAATACGCTTGCACGTCGTTTTTAGTTAAACTATCTGCTTTTGCGCTCATTTCTAAGAAAACATCTAATGTTGCATCACTCCCTCTCATATAAGAGATTAGAGCGTCTCTCATTGGCTTAGCATCTTCTTCTAAATCCATTGCTGCGTATTCTTCAATAGAATTAGCAATATATTCTTTTGCTTCTGTTGCTCTTCCTTTGATTACAACATAATCAGCTGGCTTCTCTATTCTACTCTCAATATTGTAAACAGCTTCCATTTTAGAAAGTGTGGAGTTCCACTTAGATACACTTAAATTCAAATCTGCTTCTCTGTCTTTACAAGATGTCAATAAGAACAAACTTGCAAATAGACCTAATATAATTTTCTTCATCTCTTTATTTTTTATTTTACAACAAAAGTATTGCTTTTGAACCTGCTTTACAAAAGCTCCTGTTTTTCAAAAGCAACTATCACCTCAACCTTTATTTCTTTTAAAAAAAACACTCCCTTATTTAAAAACACAAAACTTCATAGTTTATTTCCTCCGTTTTGTTCGTTTCTAAAATAGTATTAAAATAAGTTACGCTTTTACTTTCTTTGATAACTACATGATAATCATCTTCTATGATTCGCTTCAATTGTTCTAACTGAAAACTGCTCTTATATTGTTTTTTATACACAATCACACAATTACTGTTTTTAAGGTTACGAACAGCATTGTTAATAACTTTTATCAACAAGTTAAACATCTCAGAATCGGCAATAAAACAACTCTCATCAACATTGAAAATAACTATTCCCATTTGCTTTAAATTATCCACAAACTTCTTGAAACCAGCAAAATCAATACTTTCAAGAGATATCTCACTATGTTGTTTACTTTCTAAATAACTGTTGACAAGTGCTTTCCCTTTATGTTCAACACTTACATACTTATTAACATTGAATACATTTATACTAACAGGTAACTTTAGGTTATCAACATAGTTATCAACATCATTGTTAATAACTTTTACTAATTGTTGATGAACACAAATTGGATAAATACCTGGTAGATTACTAAAATCTACAACTGCAATACTACCATTTGAATTACTTATTTCATGCAGCAGAAACTTCTGTATTCTATTATAGATAATCTTAGCTATATAGTAATGTTCTTCACTTTGCAACAAATAAAATAAGTATACTTTATCCGATGCAGAGATAGTTGTATCTTCTAAAACATAGGGCTGATTAAAATCTGTTCGTCCATATTCTAACACCTTATTTTGTATAATGGATTTAGGCATACCAAACAATGTATCTTCCTTGTACACACCTCTCTGTATAAAAGGCAACGTAATTTCCTTGTGATAGAACTCACTGAAAAAAGGGGACTTTATTACTGTGTCACTATTTGATGAGGTATTTAAAGCTTCAATAGTCTTTATACCTGTAAGTATTTCTTGAATAGACTCAGCTACCTCTCCTCCTCTCTCTTTTATAAACTCAATTAGTTTATAATACACGTGATTTTGACTTAATATACCTGCATTACCAATTAAAAAGATTTGCTCTTTAGCACGAGTCAAAGCGACATTCAACTTACGATCGACTGTTTTATCTTCATTTAAATTGACTACACTATCTAACTGAAAAAGGTTATTAACTGCAAAGGAATAGATAATGATATCGCGCTGACCACCTTGAAAGCGCTCAACGGTATCTACTGTTATATAATCGTAATCTGGAATATCGGCTTCCTCTAATTTGTTCTTGATTAAAGCAATCTGATTCTTAAATGGCGCAATAATCCCTACCTTATTACTTACATCAAAAGGAAGGTTATTATGCTTATAAATCTCTATTAAACGTTGAATTAAATACACAACCAAATTAGCTTCACTCTCATTGACTTTACCTGAGTGCTCCGATTGTTCCTCTTCACTATTGAAAAACAACAAACGTTCATTAACAATAGATACATCAAGTGGTTTCTTATTGATGTCTGATACTGCTAAAGCTAATTCACGAACTTGTCTGGCTAAACTCTTCTTAGCTATTTCTGACAAATTACTCAAGTGATAAGCTTCCTTTAGCTGACCATCATAAAAGTTGATATTAGGAAATACTGCTATGTCTTGGTGCATACGACCTTGATAAGTCAACGTGTCACAAGCATAATCATACCCATTGCGTTTGCAATAATTGAACAATCGCTCAAACAAAGAATTTCTTCTATCGCCAAGTCCCATGTTTTCCAATAAGACATTGTTTGTTTTTGAACTTACCTCATCTTGAACTACAATTGCTGGTAACTGCTTATGATCTCCAATCATAATGAAACGATTGCACTTGTGTAGCATTCCTATAATCTGTGGTTCTAATATTTGAGAGGCTTCATCTATAATCAACGTGTCGAATTGCTTCAATTGAAATACATCATCTTTACTTGACATAGAAGCTACCGTTGATACAAATATTCTATTATTACTGATTATCTTTGAGAAACTACCACGGGTAAACTTCTCTTCATCTAATGCGTGTTGCTGGCGCTTTTCTACAATAATATTATCTAATAAACAGTTGTGAAAATTACTATTGCAAGCCAGAGAACTACCTATGCGGATAAACTTATAGTTGTTTGCTGAGGTAATATCATCCAATGCCTCGTTGATTGTTTCACACAATTCATCTACTGCCTTATTGGTATAGGCCAACAATAAGATATTCTGGTTGCTATTAACATACAACTCCCTAACCAATTCTTTGATAATGTGAGACGTCTTCCCGGTACCCGGTGGTCCGTTTAAAACAAAGTAATCTTCCGAACTTAATGCATTGTTCAAAATACGGTTTTGCTCCACAGATAGCGTTGGCTTATAATAACCATACGGAACTCCTAAAGCAGGCGGTAATTGATTCAACATTATCTCGCGATGCTTAGCAGGAGAATTCAAAAATGAATACATTCCCTTATACATACTGGTAAAGGAACTATCCATAAAATCTCGCTCTAATGCCCAAAATTTAAACTGCTTGAAATAAGCTTCACTTCGCTGCATGTGTCTAAAGACAACTACTACGGTATCTTTAGTAATCTTTCTAATCGAGCACTTAAATATCTGATGAGATACTGCAATATCAGTTTCAACCTCTCTTGGATATAAAACACATATATCCCCTTCTCGGAAGTTCACAAAATCATCAGTAATGGTTCTGTTGAATACAATCAGTTTCTCTTTTGTAGATATGCGATTCTCTTTTATCTCTAAGTCGAATAAAATACTGTATTTCTCTTTTTTATCTTCCAAATCGTCTAACCACAAACTTGCCAGTCCATTGTTTCCTTCGTAATTACCGATACCCAATTTACTGATATATTGTTCCCTTGCGATAAAGCTTACAAACGAATAGAAATACGTCAACTCTAATTCATTTGCCTTTTGCAAAGGCTTTAAAAACTCATCAAACTGTTTAGTCAATATATCTTTGAACTTGCTATTCACAGGGTTGTTTATTAACCTTTGAGGATTAATCTTACTCAATAGCATTTGTATCGCATCCAAATCATCAGACTTTAATATCTGTTCATTTAGAATAATGCGATTGCGCACGTCACATATCTCTTGCACACGAGCCAATGTTATTTGGTCTGTACGCAGATTCCCGTTTTTTGTTTTGCTATAAAAGATAAAACCACTTAAATATTGTTCATTGCCTATATCTTTAAAACTAATATTGTTAACAACAGACAACATCAAGTGATACAAATACAACTGCACAGAGTGATTCGGTTTTACTGTGTACCCATCATCTGGATATGGAGTACTTCCTGACTTCAACTCTACAATAGTCGTTTTATCAACTTTAGACGGCAAAGTATGTAATAAGTCTAAACGCCCTTGAATACCATAAACATTACTCAAGAAACTTGGCTCTACCGAGATATTACCTTGACTTGAGATACCATATTGACGAAACTCATTTAAATAGACGTGTTGAATTGTATTAAAATGAGAACGACACGCAAAAGCGTATTGTCTAAAATCTTCAGGAGAGAAAATATCCTTACAAGCAGTATGCTCAAACGGATATGCCTCGAAATGCTTGACAAAAACTGTATTAAAATCCACAGCCTCTGGAGCTTCAGAACTTACTAACTCATCCATTACAGCATTAGCAAAGTTTCCTATCAACAAATATTTATTGTTAGAAATTGCCTCAAACTTAGCTTTTAAAAATAATAAAGAAGATGTTCCGAAATCTTGAAAACACTCAGCAATAGCAGAAACATCAATTAAATAATCTGGTTCCAGTATAACTATTTTAGGGTGATAAATCAGGTGTTCATCTATTCCTATATTAACTAAATAAAGCGATGCTCCTACCCAAAAGTGATTACAAGTAACAAAGACATCATTAACATCAAATTCATTTATACGAACACGGATATGCTCTTCCGTCGTCGAGTTTTCAACCTCACAGATTAAAATATCAGGTTGCTTATGAACAACCACAACTTTTAACTTATCTATAAAATTGCTATAATCAATTTGCTTTTTCTCACGTCGTTGCTCTTTCAAGGGATATGCCAAGCGATTG
>JASLGC010000185.1 GCA_030150335.1 Flavobacterium sp. | reverse complement strand
AATGATGTACCACAAGGATTGTCATCTTCTATCTTTACAACGAATATGAGAGAAATGGAATTATTCTTATCTCATGCCGGTTCAGATTGTGGTATTGCCAACGTAAATATTGGAACTTCAGGTGCCGAAATTGGAGGTGCTTTTGGAGGTGAAAAAGAAACAGGAGGAGGTCGTGAGTCGGGATCAGATGCTTGGAAAGCATATATGAGAAGACAAACAAACACAATTAACTACGGTACTGATTTGCCTTTAGCTCAAGGAATCAAATTTGACTTCTAATAAGAAAATAGAGAGATAAAAAAAAGGGATGCTTACGTATAAGCATCCCTTTTTATGTATGTTGTCAGGTTTAATTAGAATCTATATCCAATATTTACTCCTGCATTAAATTCAATTGCACTGAAACGGTCATTTACTTCGCTACTAAAGTTGCGAGCGATGTCAACAAAAGGATTGATTGTAAATGAATCTCCTAAAGCCCATTTATAACCAACACCAACACCAAAAATAAAGCTATCCATATCAATTTTACTTAATTGAACTTGTTGTGTAGCATCGTTAAATTTATCTTCTTCGAAATTACCAAAACGGTATTTCATAAAAGGAGATACTACATATCCACTTCCATTAGCGTCTGTTTTTCCACCGAAATAATAGTTATAATTAACTAAAATACTGTTTGTTTTAAACTTTTGGTTTCTACTATTTTTCTCTGCATGGTAAGAAAAACGGTCATTAATATTGAAATTTGCACCAATTGATTGGTTGTGATCAATAAAATGTTCGTATCCTAATTCAACAGAAGCCATCACCAATGTATTCAATACATTCACTTTAACTTCATTAACTGCCTGAGCTTTAGCTCCAAATGTTCCTCCGATTAGTAATAGTACTAAAAATAACTTTCTCATATAATTCTAAGTTTTAGGCAAATATAATAAATCAATCATTATTTATGATTTCTCCCCTCTTCATTTGGATAAAATTCAGCAACTACATCACTCTGCCAATACTCTTTAGAGTTCACATCCATAATGGTTATCTTACCCAGAAATGCAGCTCCTGTATCGATATTCCATACATTAGCATAATTCATTGGTTGTGTAAATCCAAAGTTCGTAACAGGTGTATGTCCTATAAATATTTCTTTATAATGTTTTAGACGCTTTGGATATACTGGACTCTCAGGTGCAAGATTCTCATCCATTGCCATAACCATTTCCCACAATGTTCTATCCCAATACAAATATTCTTTAAAGAACTCTGCCTCTACACCTCGTGGATTTGTAAAGCCTGCATGTACAAAAAGACGATTATCGTCATCAAGATAATAATTCTCTAAACTTTCAAAAAAAGCAATATGCCTTTGCAATTGCTCCTCTTTCATATTTTGATCTGAATAAGATTTCATAGAAGCTTCTCCTCCATGATATTCCCACATCTTGTTCTCTTTTTTAGTGGTTATCCACTCTAATAAAAGCGTTTCGTGGTTACCCCTTAAAAAAACACAATCATGCGTTTGTTTTAATCTTAGTAAATATTCCACTACTTTCTCTGATTCACTCCATCCGTCAACATAATCTCCAAGAAAGATTAGTTTATCACTTGTTGTTACTTTTGCTTTTTCTAATACTTGTATTAATGCTTTATATCCTCCGTGAATGTCCCCTATTACTAAAACTCTATTCATCTTGATCTGTTTCATATTTAAGTTTTCGTAAGATACGCATTACTTCTTTAAAGGCTATGAATAACTGGGGGTCATGCGACTGTTTTAGATAATCTTTAACTTCAATCAACTCGTCTTTGGCTCTTGTGAAACCATTGAGATAACAAAGCATCATATTAAAACAAAGCTTGCTAAGAATGCGCTCCTCTTTTGGAGTTAACTTTAGGTCATTGCTTATTTTATAAATCACTCGTAAGCTATTACCATAAATATGACCAAGGATATTTCTGTTATAAGAAGGTGGTTGAAATAACAATCTATTTCCTATTGCGTAAGTACCATTTTCTTGAAAAGAGATAGACACTTCTTCAAAACGATAATAACTCGTCTTATCGTTTAACCCTAAGTTTAGATATTCTGTGATAATAAATTCATTGTCATTATAAACAATTGTTACCACATCTAAATCAGAATAGAACAGTTTAAGATGTTCATTGACAAACTCAATATCTACACGAGAAAAGAACACTTGCCCTCTTATAACCTTTTTATTTCCCGCCCAACAAATAATGAATTGCTCTTTAAAAACATTGTAACGAGGTCTCATGTCTTTATGGGTATCCGTCATAAATGTAATGACACTTTCAAGGGTACTTTTTAAATTGTTTTGAGAATTCATCTCAATGCTATTTACTATTTCCTTGTTACATCCTCTTGGAATTACAACATCAGGCACAGAGGTACTACCAATTCTCACATAATAAGTTCCAGCTTCTACTTCTCCAATATTTCTTTTAAAGCTTGTAATTCTTTCATTAGCTTGAACGGTAACTAATCCAACCACTTTATCTTGTGGTAAATCAGAAAAAGTAACGTTGTCATAAGTAATAATAGGAGGGTGTTCTAAATAAGCATTAATTAAATTTTGAATTTTACTGTCATCATAGAAGTCAACACCAACAATTTCATTATCTTCATCCTCGATACCAACTACTAAATATGAGTTGTTATCAGGGTTAGAATTAGACAAAGCACAGATATGCTTAAGGAACTTAGATTTCCCAGATTTACTATGTAAATTGAGCTGCCTTTTCTTATCGTAAAAGCTATTTTCATCATAGTGAGCGAGCAGATTTTTAATGAGTAAACGCTTATTAATCACGACTATCGGGTTTAGTTCTTAAAATTATAAAAAGAAACTCATAATTCAAGCCCAATAGACAAATTTGTAATTTACATTTAACCATATATTAACAACAAGGTTCATAATATTTTTAGAATTTGCAGTTATTATTAGAAAAGAGCATTATTTTAGATAAAAAAACACAAACACACACATGGACACAACAGGATCAAACTACGATATTCGCGAGTTAAATGAACTTATAGAAAAAGAGAGCGCGTTTATTGATATTCTAACGATGGAGATGAATAAGGTAATTGTGGGACAAAAACACATGATTGACCGTCTTCTTATTGGGTTATTAGGACAAGGACATATTTTACTTGAGGGAGTACCTGGGTTAGCGAAAACTTTAGCGATTAATACATTAGCTAAAGCTGTTCATGGATCGTTTAACCGTATCCAATTTACACCAGACTTACTACCTGCAGACGTTATTGGTACTATGATCTATAATGTAAAGGAGAACGACTTTTCTATTCGTAAGGGGCCTATTTTCGCAAACTTTATTTTAGCTGATGAGATTAACCGTGCTCCTGCAAAAGTGCAGTCAGCATTACTTGAGGCAATGCAAGAAAAGCAGGTTACTATTAGTGATGACACTTTTAAATTAGACAAACCGTTCTTAGTAATGGCTACTCAAAACCCAGTTGAGCAAGAAGGAACTTACCCGTTGCCTGAAGCACAGATGGACCGTTTTATGCTAAAAACGGTAATTGATTACCCTAAAATGGAAGACGAGCGTCTTGTAATTCGTCAAAACTTAGCTGGAGAAAAGCCACAAGTGAATCCAGTAATTTCTATTGATCAAATCAAAAGAGCACAGGATGCTGTGAAAAAAGTATATATGGATGAAAAGATTGAGAAGTATATTCTTGATATCATCTTTGCTACACGTTATCCTGAACAATATAAATTAGATAAACTAAAACCTCTAATTAGCTTTGGAGCTTCTCCTCGTGGAAGTATCAACTTAGCATTGGCTGCTAAATGTTATGCATTCATTAAAAGAAGAGGTTATGTAATTCCTGAAGACGTAAGAGCTATTGTAGTAGACGTATTACGCCACCGTATTGGAGTTACTTACGAAGCAGAGGCTGAAAACATAACTTCTGTTGATATTATTAATCAAATCGTTAACGAAATAGAAGTGCCTTAGTCGCTATCTACACAATGCATTACTAAAACCTATTTATAGCCATCTATGAGTAGGTTTTAATGATTAACTAAATTTGAAAGGTAAAGTCATGGATACCAAAGACATTTTAAAGAAGGTCAAAAAAATAGAGATAAAAACCAAGCGCTTAAGCGACCATATTTTTTCAGGAGAATATCACACTTCCTTTAAGGGGAGAGGTATGACTTTTTCTGAAGTTCGCCAATATCAGTTTGGAGATGATGTACGTGCAATTGATTGGAACGTTACAGCCCGTTATAATGAACCTTATATAAAAGTTTTTGAAGAAGAAAGAGAGCTTACATTAATGCTGATGGTAGACGTCAGTGGTTCTGAAAGTTTTGGTTCTTCAGATCAATTCAAAGAAGATATCATTACAGAAATTGCTGCTACATTGGCTTTTTCTGCAACACAGAACAATGATAAGATTGGCTTGATTCTCTTTTCAGATCAAATAGAATTGTTTATTCCTCCTAAGAAAGGAAAAACACATGTATTACGCATCATCAGAGAGTTAATCAACTTCGAACCTAAGAGTCAGAAAACAGATTTAGGACAGGCTTTGGAATACCTTTCTAAAGTTTTGAAAAAGAAAGCGATTGTCTTTGTTCTTTCTGATTTTATCACTCCAAACTATGAGCATACACTAAAAATCTCTGCGAAAAAACATGACATCACAGGGATTAGAGTTTATGATAAAAGAGAAAAAGAACTTCCGAACGTTGGGTTGATTAATGTTTTTGACTCAGAGACTCATCAAGAACAGATAATTAATACATCTGACAGCTCGCTTAGAAAAGAATATACAGCTTACTTTTTAAGACAAGAGGGTACGTTCAATAAAGTCTTTCAAAAATGCGGAGCGGGAACTATCAACATTGAAGTAGGTGATAGTTATGTGAAAAAATTATTAGGATACTTCAAATCAAGATAACTAAAGAGAAATGAAATCTAATTTTCTACATATAATCGTCGTTTTGCTTTTATCTACGATTTCTTCATTGGCGCAAACTCCAATAGAAACTACTGTGGATACAAACAACATCAAGATAGGTGATACTTTTTTGTACACAATTAAAGCACATGCAAAGCAAGGTGCTCATATTACCTTTCCTGAAACTAAAGAAATCGGTCGTTTTGATGTCGTAGAATCTTTCCCTACTGATACTATTATCGACAAAGACACCCAAGAGTTAATTAAAAAATATCATCTAACTATGTTTGATGAAGGGGCATTTACGGTCCCTCAATTACCTATTATAGTAAACTCTCAAGTATTTCACACTGATTCAATTCAAATGCAAGTACAAGGTGTTGAAGTTGATACCATCAAACAACCTCTATATGATATCAAAACTATTTCAACAGAAGGAGCTTCCTTTTCTACAAATTGGTACTATATTTTATTTCTAATAGCTTCTGTTCTAATTGGTTTTGCAATGTATTTATACATTAAAAAACAACAAGATAAGAACCTAACTGAAGATGATAAATATAAAACTCCTTTTGAGAAAGCAGTTAAGAAACTTAAGAAATTAGAAGAAAAGAAAAATTGGAATCGCGGAGATGCAAAGCCATACTATTCAGATATGACTAACATCGCTAGAGGTTTTATTGAAGATACTTTTGGAATCTCTGCTAAAGAGCTTACGACATTTGAAATTATTTCAATTTTAAAGTCAACTTTAAATGAGAAAAAGGTTAAGATAAAACCAGAGATTATAAAAGATTTAAAGAGAATCCTTGAAACAGCCGATTTAGTGAAATTTGCCAAATCTCAACCAGATGAAGGACAAATCACAGCTGATACATCTAAAATTCAACAAGTTGTAGATGAGATAAACATAGCTTATCCTATTTCTGCAGCAACACAAACAGAACGCATCAGATTAAGAGAAGAACGTAAATTAAAGAAAAAACGTTTCCGTATCTGGGCACCAATTTCAACTTCTTTAGTTTTAATGCTGATTTGTGGTGTTGTATATATAATCAATACTTCATCAGAAGAAGAATATACTTGGTTTACGTTTAATAACTCTAAGAAGTTAATGGGTAAAGAATGGATTACAAGTACGTATGGTGCTGATCCAGGCATTACAGTAAGTACTCCAAAAGTTCTTGTTAGAAAGAATGAACCTATTATTCAAGAGACAAAACCAGAGGGTGTTGAATCAATTCAACAGTTTAAATACGAAACACTTGAAGATCCTTTACATATTGTATTAAGCAATGTTGTGACTACAAAAGAGTATAAATACACAGATAAAGAGCTTATTACTTATGCGATTACTGCAATGACTCAAAACAACAAAGTAGATGATTTACAATATAAAGATGAGAGTTTTGAGAATGCAAATGGTATTATAGGAACAAAAATAGTAGGGAGTTTCTTATTCCAAAACCCAGATAATAACAAAGAAGAAAATATAGCATTTGAAGGGGTATTAACACAGCATGGAGCTAATAAAGATATTATATGGGTCTTCTATTTAAAAGAAGATACTATTGCTCTACAAATCGCTAATAGAATCTTCGATTCAATACTTTATAAACAAGAGCAGAAATAATGATGAAAAATATAACATTTGCGAATCCAGAGTTTTTTTGGCTTTTCTTACTGTTGCCAATTGCCTTGTTTGTTTGGTACCGAAATAGAAAAAAACAACGAGCTACTATTAAACTCAGTTCAATAGAAAGTGTAGCTGGCCACACTTCATTATTGGTCAAACTATTACCAATCTCTATTGTTTTAAGAGTACTTGCATTAAGTGCTATTATTGTAGCATTAGCAAGACCTCAAATAGTGAATGTAGATATGAAAATACATTCAACTCATGGTATTGACATTGTAATGGCAATGGACGTATCCGGTAGTATGCTTGCAAAAGACTTAAAACCAAACCGATTAGAGGCACTTAAAATTGTGGCAGCGAATTTCGTTGAACAACGTGCTACAGACCGTATTGGATTGGTTATTTACGCAGCAGAAGCCTATACAAAAACACCTGTAACAAGCGATAAAATTCTTATCCTAAACGATCTAAAGTCTATTAAATACAATAATGACTTGAGAGATGGAACTGCCATTGGAGTGGGATTAGCAACAGCTGTAAATAGATTAAAAGATAGTCCTGCAAAAAGTAAGATTATTATTTTACTTACAGATGGTGTAAACAATACCGGAACGGTTGACCCAAAAATGGCTGCTGAAATTGCGAAAGAATACAACATCAAAACCTATACAATTGGTATAGGTACAAATGGCTTAGCAGAATCTCCTGTCGGTATTAAACCAAATGGAGAAGTTGTTTATGAGAAAGTACCTGTTGAAATTGATGAACAATTGATGAAAGACATTGCTAAAATTACAGGAGGTAAATACTTTAGAGCAACGGATACTAAAAAGCTAACCGAGATTTATGAAGAAATTAATCAATTAGAGAAAACAAAAATTGATGAACAAAAGTTCGTTAACTCTGATGATAAATTCCATGTATTAGCATTATTAGCCTTTGCATTATTAGCCTTAGATTTCATTTTACAAAAAACACTTTTCAGAGGATTTATTTAATAGATTATGTGGGAGTTAGACAATAAAAAATATCTTTTCTTATTAGTTGTAGTCGCAATATTAGTTTTACTATTCATTGCCGATGTGATATGGAAAAGAAAAAGACAAGGCCTCTTTGCTACATCGAAAGCAATGAAAGTCTTAGCACCAAATCGTTCAAAAAACAAGACAATCATAAAAGCAAGTATCTATTTAGTAGCATTAACGGCTATTGTATTTGCTTTGGTGAATCCTAAAATCGGAACCAAGGTTGTTACAGTAAAAAGACAAGGTATCGACATTGTTTTTACACTTGATGTTTCTAAAAGTATGCTTGCACAAGACATGGCACCTGATAGAATGGCTAAGATGAAACAGCTTGTATCTCAAATCATCAATAACCTCGGTCCAGACCGTATTGGTATTGTTGGTTATGCAGGAAGTGCCTTTCCAATGTTGCCTATTACTACAGACCACTATGTAGCGAAAATGTACTTACAGACGATGAATACCGATATGGTATCATCTCAAGGAACTGCTTTTGAGGATGCAATTCATGTTTCAAGTAACTATTTTGACAATCCTCAAACAAGTAAAGTAATGATCCTTATTTCTGATGGTGAAGACCACGGAGAAGAAATGGATGGAGCTATTGCTATTGCAAAACAGAAAGGTATCAAAATTATTACCATTGGTGTAGGTACTGAAAAAGGAGGGCCTATCCCTATTCGTACTCCAAAAGGCATCGAATATAAAAGAGATTGGGACAATGAAATAGTAACGACCAAACTTAACCCAAGTACCCTAAAGCACATAGCTGACGCAACAGGAGGAAAATACTTCTATGGTTCTAATACCCAAGAGATAGTAGATTTAATCAAAAACGAATTGAGTAAAATAGAAAAAACAGACTTTGAATCACAACAAATTGCAGAATTTCAAGCGCAATACCAATGGTTTTTAGGTTTAGCTTTTTTACTTATTTTTATTGACTTATTTATCTTAGAAAGAAAAACACTATGGATGAAAAAGTTGAATCTTTTCAATGAAAAGGAGTAGAATACATTAAGAATTTACACGATGAAGAATTTACTTTATACCACTATATTTTGCTTATTTACTTTATTTAGTTTCGCTCAATCAGCAGGAAGAGCTTTAAATAAAGGAAACGAGGGCTATGAGCAAAAACATTACTCACAAGCTGAAGCCGCTTACCGCATTGCCAAATCTAAAAGCCCAAAATCTACTGCAGATTATAATATGGGTAATACTTTATTGAAACAAAATTACAATAAAGAAGCTATTACTGCTTTTACAAGAGCAACGCAAACAGCTACTTCTAAAGCAGAGAAACATAGGGCTTTTCACAACCTTGGTAATGTTTATATGAAAAACAAAAACTATCAAGCAGCTGAAAAAGCTTATAAAAGTGCCTTGCTAAATAATCCTAAAGATGAAGAAACTCGTTACAACTACGCCGTTGCTAAAAAACTAAACGAAGAAAACCCGCAACAAAACGACGACAATAAGGACGACCAAAACAAGGATAATAAAGACAATAAGGACGACCAGAATAAGGATAACAAAGACAACAAGGACGACCAGAATAAGGATAATAAAGACAACAAGGACGACCAAAACAAGGATAACAAAGACAACAAGGACGACCAAAACAAGGATAATAAAGACAATAAGGACGACCAGAATAAGGATAATAAAGACAACAAGGACGACCAAAACAAGGATAATAAAGACAATAAGGACGACCAGAATAAGGATAACAAAGACAATAAGGACGACCAAAACAAACAACAGCCTCAACAGAATAATCCACAAGCACCGAATAGAGATCAAATAGATCGAATCTTAGACGCTATGAATCAAAAAGAAAAAGATATTCAACAGCGTTTGATCAATAAAGGTAAAAAAGGAGATAAGAAAGAAGGACAGGGAGTTCCTGTTGAACAAAGAAAAAAAGACTGGTAGACAACAATGAAAACACTGCGTAACTTCATATTGATAATATTCTTTATATGTACACAAACTATTTTTGCTCAAATATCATTTGATGCGAAAGTAAGTAGAGAAAGTGTGCCTTTAAACGAAAATGTTCGTATTGACTTTTCAATGAATAAAGATGGGGACAACTTTACACCTCCTCGTTTTGATGGTTTTACGGTAGTAGGAGGTCCAAACCAATCTGTTAGCTATGCTTGGACTAATGGTCAAAAATCGTTCAACAAAACCTATTCTTATTTCTTACAACCTACTCGAAAAGGAAAGTTGACTATTCAAGGAGCAAGTATAGAAATTGACGGACAGATTTACAAAACAAAAGCAGTAACTATAACCGTAGGTGATGCTGTCACTAAACAAGATCCAAGACAACAAATCAATCAAGTACAACAACAGTCTATTGATAATATTCACTTAGTAGCAGAGGTAACTAATTCGAAACCATATATCAATGAGCCAATTACTTTGACTTATAAGTTATATTTCAATACGTCTATTGGAGGGTATATGGGAAAACAAATTCCTACTTATGAGAAGTTTTGGGTACACAATATCAATTTAGACGGACGACCTGAAGTAAAACAAGGAAAGTTTAGAGGAGAAGATTACCATTACATCGTTTTAAAGCAAGACGTGCTAATGGCACAAGAAGAAGGTGCGCTATCTATAGACCCTTTAATCTTAAATATTCAAGCAGAAGTTCCCACAGGTAGACGAGATTTCTTTGGTTTTCCAGAGTATGGATATATTGAAAAAGAATTCTCTACAAACAAAGTAACTATCAATGCAAAAGCACTTCCTGAAGCTGGGAAACCAGATAACTTTTCAGGTGGAGTTGGTACATTTGACTTTAAGGTTACACCTACCAAAACAAGCTTGAAGGCAGGCGAA
>JASLGC010000166.1 GCA_030150335.1 Flavobacterium sp. | reverse complement strand
TTCTCTGAAGGATTTGCTACATCTACGGATGTTGTAGATGCAGAGATGAAGTTATCTGGAGTAAAGTTGATGAAATTGCAGGCACATTTTAATTATGCTGTAGGATTAGCTTCTTTATTTGAGTTCACAGGATTGAGCAATGATTTTTTACAGTTTACAAAATAATATAAGATTTAGAAATGAAGAGAAATAAGATAGTAAGCGCTATAGTAGGGCTGGTTGTAATAGTTGTTATTTTGGTAGTATCACTTTGGTATATGAGTGCTCCTACAGAGTCTTATATTCAAGGGCAGGTTGAGGCAACACAAATTAATGTAGCTTCTAAGATTCCTGGTCGTATTAGTGATATTTATGTAAAAGAAGGAGAGCAAGTAAAAGCAGGGCAAGTTTTATTGCAAATTAGTACTCCTGAGATTGATGCTAAACTAACACAAGCTGAGTCTGTTCAAAAGGCAGCTCAAGCACTTGATGATAAAGCTCAAAAAGGTGCTCGTGAGGAAGAAATTCAAGCTGCTTTCAATATGTGGCAACAAGCTAAGGTAGGTGCTGAACTTGCTGAAAAAACGTATGCTCGTATTGAAAATCTGTTTAATGAAAAGGTGTTGCCTGCTCAAAAAAGAGATGAGGCTTACACACAATATAAAGCTGCTCAAGAGGTTCAAAAGGCTGCTCATTCTCAATATCAAATGGCATTGAAAGGTGCTCGTGTTGAGGATAAGACTGCTGCAATGGCTAAAGTGCATCAAGCAATGGCTGCTGTAGAAGAAGTGAAAATCTTACAAGGTGAGGGACAAGTAAAAGCTCCTCAAAATGCGGAAATATTGACAATCATGCCTAATAAAGGTGAAATTGTAAACTCTGGATATCCTGTAGTTAACTTAGTTGATTTAAGTGACGTATGGATTTACTTTAATATTAGAGAAGACTTAATGCCTAAGTTTAAAATGAATACTAAGTTTACTGTGAGTATTCCTGCATTAGGACAAGATAATATTGAACTTGAAGTTAAGTATATTGCTGCTCAAGGTGATTATGCTACTTGGAGTGCTACAAAAGCAAAAGGAGATTTTGATATGAAAACATTTCTAATTAAAGCATACCCAACAACTAAAGTTGAAGGTTTAAGACCAGGGATGAGTGCATTAGTATCAGAAAGTAGTTTGAAATAAAATAAACAGATAAAGTGAAAAAGGGTTTTTGGTCCATATTTAAAGGAGAATGTACAAGGATTTTTACGAGTCCGAGGCTGTTAGTATTGATGTTGGGAGTCCCTTTAATACTGTTTATCTATTATGCTTCATTATTAGGAAAAGGGGTTTCAAGAGATTTGCCGATTACTTTGTTAGATTTAGACAAGAGTAAGTTATCTCGTCAGTTTGCTCGTACTTTGGAATCAACTTCTACCATGAAAATTGCTTATGAAGTTGCTGATGAAATCGAAGGACAAGGAACTGTACGTAGGGGTGAATCATTTGCAATGGTTGTTATTCCTAAAAATTTTCAAAAGAATGTACAAAAGAGTGTTTATACAAACATTACTTGTTACTATAATGGACAGTATTTATTACCAGCAGGTTTGATATTACGTGACTTTCAGTTAACAGCAGGTGCTTTTGCTGCAGGTGCGCGTATACAAACTTTACAACAGGGTGGAGCGATGCTTGAACAAGCAGTTACTATGGTTTCTCCTGTGGGTACTGATTCACATGTTTTGTATAATCCTTATACAAGTTATGAGTATTACCTAACTATTGCTTTTATGCCTATGGCATTTCAGATAGTAATTATGGTAGTATCTATTTATGCTTTCGGTTCTGTATTGAGATTCAAGAGAGGACGTGAATTATTGGTACAAGGAAATGGGAATATATTTACAATTATCTTAGGTAAGATTCTACCTTATACGATAATATTTTTTATCATCGGTTTCTTTATGAACGCCTTGTTGTATTATAAAATAGGTATTCCATTTCATGGAAGTTTCTTTATTATAAACTTATTTTTCTTGTCTTTCATTGTTGTATGTCAAAGTATGGCTTTCTTCTTGGCATCAGTAATGTTTAGTATGAGAACTGCTCTTACAATCGGAGGCTCTTATGCTGCATTAGCTTTCTCTTTTGCAGGATATACGTTTCCTCCAGAGGGGATGAGTGCTTTTATTAGAGGGTTCAATTATATTTTCCCATTTCATGCTTATATGCGTTTTATTGTGGATTATGTGGTAAGAGGATTTGCCTATAATAGCGTGCAACAAACGTATGTCATTACACTGGCTATTTTTGTATGTGTGGGTATTATTGGAATACCATTTTACTATGATAAATTAAAGAGAGGAGGGTATAATGTTTAAGGGTATTATAGAAAGTTTTGCTTTAATTATCGAAGCGTGTAAAAAAGAGTTTAAACTGATTTTTGCAGACTCAGCTATTGTGATGTCTTATATCATTTCAGTTTTATTAGTAGGTTTCTTTTACTCGTATGTGTATTCTCACGAAACATTTAATGACTTGCCTGTAGCAGTGGTAGATAATGACCACTCGAAGTTGAGTCAGCAAGTAAGTAGAATGATAGAGGCTACTCCTCAATTGAGTATTGCTTATCATACTACAAGTTTAGATGCTGCTAAAGAATTATATAATAATGAACAAGTAAAAGGGATTATTGTAATTCCTGTGGACTTTGGAAAGGATATACAAAAGGGATTAATGCCTCATGTGTCTGCCTATTGTGATGCTTCGTATATGTTGTATTACAAACAAACGATTGGTGCTGTTATGAAAGCATTAGGAACGTTTAATGGACAAGTAGAGGTTAATAAAATGATGTCAAGTGGTATTCCTATGGAGCAGGCAGTTGCTACCAGAAGACCATTTAATATAACTGCAGCTCCCTTGTATAATATCAATGTGGGGTATGCTACTTTCTTAATTCCTGTTGTTTTTATAATTGCTCTGCAAACTTTGCAATTATCTGGAATGGGTATTTTAGGAGGAACAATGCGAGAGCATAATAAGTTTGTGGAGACATTTGCTTTTGCAAACAGACGCTTTGGTAGTGTGTTTTTAACTCTGGGAAGAGCATTGACTTATTTAATTATTTCAATGACCTTATTATTGATTGAAATATGTGTTGTCATGCATATATTCACTTTTCCACAGAGAGGGAAGTTATTTGAGATTATCGTCTTTCTGATTCCTTTTATTTTAGCTGTTACTTTTATGGGTATGGCACTTGTGAATCTATTCAGAAAAAGGGAAGATGCAATTATGACAATTACAATATTTTCAATTCCAACGTTATTGCTTTCAGGGGTTTCATGGCCTACAATTGCTTTCCCTACATGGGCAAAGATCGTGGCAGTGTTTGTTCCGAGTACAGCTGGAGCACAAGGATTTGTAGCATTAACGCAATTTGGAGCATCTTTGTCAGAAATGAAAAGTCTATTTATAGAGATGTGGGCTGTATGTATTTTTTACTTTATCCTTGCAGTATGGACAAATAGAAGATTTTGTAAACCAGTGAAATAACTAATTCAATATAATTTTGAAACGAAAAGGGGAGGTATAATATATATACTTCCCCTTTTTTTAGTTAATGATATTACTCAAATATGATACTATACTTTCAACTCTTTACAGTAATAGGAATTAGTTTGAAACGGTTAGTTTGTAAATTCCTGTGGATGTATCTTCATTATCTGGGTCTTCACAAAGCAAGAAGGTAATAACCTTGTTACTTTGTTCATAAAGCGTAATCCCTTCAAATTTATGTGTAGTGCTAATGACTGCAGTCTTTTCTACTTTCAATTTTTTTAAGTCAATGCGACCTAATAGTGTTCCTTTTATTTCGCCATCAGCATAAGTAGATTGTCCGTCTTCAGCTGCTGCTAAAAAGTACAATTTATCTCCAACTTTAACGGCATCCGTAAAACTGCTTTGTACCTTTTGAATCTTTGGTAATTTGATAGGGGTGTATGTGATTTGAAAGTCATTCAAAATATTTTGACCTTTGACTACAAATATCCCATTAGAGGCTTTAGGACCATTTCCTCTGTTGAAGAAATACCATTGCTCATCGTCATAAACTACTCCTTCAATATTGAAATCTTCGTCTGCTAAGTTAGCAAAGCTCTTCATTGAATCGTATAAGATATCTAAATCGTTCTCACTGATAACTTCGTTAGTCAAACTATTTACTTCAACAATATTAATTCTGTTTGCTTTAGAACCAGAACCAAAAATGTAGTAGTTATTTCCATCTGTTGTGATTGATTCATAGTCTGGCTTCTCAGCTTTAATTATGTTATCTGAAGCTGTGGCTGTAGCGGTTAAAGGAGTTTTAAATAATTGTTTGTTTTCTATGTTATAGTGATAGAAATTAGTTGAGTTATCCGCTATTAAATGGATGTGATTGTCGTTATAAACTAAGCCAGAAGCTGCGCTAATACCAAATAGTTGAAAAAGTAGCTCTAATGCAATTTGCTTCATTGAAATAAATGTTTGAATATGATTCGTTTAAATAATAAAAAGTAGTAAATTTTACTTTAAAAAAGTAAGATATGAAGATAAGTGAAAATTATAGGATAGACAATGCTATAAAGTTAGAAAAATTGTCAACCAAACCTGATATTGAGATAACAACTAAGCGAGCTATTCGCAAGTTAGATGGGCTGAGTAGAAAGCTTGGTAAATTTCAAGACGTGATGTATGCTCATAATAAGTATAGTGTATTGATTTGCTTGCAAGGAATGGATACTGCAGGGAAAGATAGCCTGATTAGAGAGGTGTTCAAATCTTTTAATGCAAGAGGGGTAGTAGTGCAGAGTTTTAAGAAACCAACTTCGACTGAATTAGAGCATGATTATTTATGGCGACATTATATTGCATTACCTGAAAAAGGGAAGTTTACAGTTTTTAATAGAACACATTATGAAAATGTACTGGTATCGAGAGTCCATCCGCAAATTGTGTTAAATGAACGATTACCACACATAACCAAAGAAGAAGATATTACTGATGAGTTTTGGGAAAATAGGTTAGAGGAGATAAATAATTTTGAGAAGCATATTCACAATAATGGGGTAATTGTAGTTAAGTTTTTCCTTCATTTGAGTAAAGATGAGCAGAAAAAGCGTATTCTAAGAAGATTGGATAAAGGGAAACACAATTGGAAGTTTGCTCCTGATGATGTGAAAGAAAGGGAGTATTGGGATTTATACCAAAACTATTATGAGGAAGCAATCAATAAAACATCTACAAAAGAGTGTCCTTGGTATGTTATTCCTGCAGATGATAAAGCGGTGTGTAGATATATCTTTGCTAAGATTTTAGATGAGGTATTTAGCCAGTTTACAGATGTTAAAATACCAGATGTAGCTGAAGATATTAAAGCTGATTTAGAGCATTATAAAAAACTATTGCTGGATGGAGAAATAGAATAGCTATTGCATCATTAGTACTTAGTTTCTAAAAAGTAGTTTAATGAAGATATTAAAGCTAATTTAGAGCATTATAAAAAATTATTGCTGGATGGAGAAATTGCATCATTAGTACTTAGTTTCTAAAAAAGTAGTTTAATGAAGATATTAAAGCTGATTTAGAGCATTATAAAAAATTATTGCTGAATGGAGAAATAGAATAGCTATTGCATTATTATTACTTAGTTTCTAAAAAGTAGTTTATCGAAGATATTAAAGCTGATTTAGAGCATTATAAAAAGCTATTGCTGGATGGAGAAATAGAATAGCTATTGCATTATTATTACTTGGTTTTAAAAAGTAGTTTAGCGAAGATATATAAATTTAAAAACGCCTATTTGCTTGATGCAATAGGCGTTTTCGTTTTTTGGCTTACTTATGATTCTTTTTGTTGTTATGGTTGTGTTTTTTATTCTGTTTGTTTTTGTGCTTTTCGCTTTTCTTCTTATAGTTTTTTAAACTAAATCCGTAAGCAACACGAACTCCAATTTGGTCTGTATTATAGTCGTTGTAGTTTTCATAGCGTAAACTTACATCAATGAATTTGTTTGCAAATCCGATTGATGGCGACCATAAAAATGTATTCCCCATTCCTTTATGAGTACCAAAACCAGCTCCTAACTCTCCCATTGCATAGATATTTTTGCTTAGGAATTGTTTAAAACCTGCTTTTACAGGAACTAAACCTAAGTCTCCATTATCTCCGTCAAACAGGTGAGTGTAACCAGAAGTTAAGGTAAATGATGTCTTTTTACTTACATCGTATTGTAATCTTGCATCAACACCTACAGAAGCATCATAGTTAGAATTTGTCGGCAATCCTCCATTTAAACCGAAACCAACTCTGAATCCCTTAGGGTAATAAGCTTTAGTTTTTTTTTGAGCCATAGCGGGTGAAGCTATTAATAGGGCTCCTGTTAGTAAAGTAAAAGCGAATTTTTTACTTAATGCGAACATACGTTTTGAGTTTTATTAGTTTTATAGTGGATATCCTAAACAAAAAACCTGCCGTTGCGTAAAGATTTTTTAATTTATTAAGAGAAGTGAAAATTTTATTTTGGACTCAACTCTGTATATTTGCAAAAAAAAAAGATGAATTTATCTATTTACTTTAAAGAGTTTAACTACAATATTAGACTCGCATATCCTATCATTTTAGCTATGTTGGGTCATACTATAGTTGGGGTAATAGATAATATAATGGTTGGTAAAATTGGGGCGACTGAATTAGCAGCTGCTTCATTGGCTAATAGTTTTGTCTTTATAGCCATTTCTTTAGGTGTAGGGTTCTCAACTGCTATTACACCCCTTGTGGCGCATAGTGATGCTGAAAAGGACAATGATACAGGACGTAGTATTTTTATGAATGGGTTGTTTTTATGTACAACTTTAGGAATAGGATTGTTCTTATTAATCTTTATATCGAAGCCTTTATTGATGCACATGGGGCAACCAGAAGATGTAACTTTACTTGCTAAGCCCTTTTTAGATATTGTTGCTTTGTCGTTGATACCAATGGTGATGTATCAAGCATATAAACAATTCGCAGATGGTAAAAGTCAAACCAAAAATTCAATGTATGCAACCATAATTTCCAATGTAACTAACATCGTTTGTAATTATGTTTTGATTTATGGTGTGTGGATTTTCCCCGAAATGGGGATGTTAGGGGCAGCTTATGGTACACTTATATCGCGAATCGTGATGATTATCTACATGCACTTCGCAATGAATAGACAGGAAATATTCCATCCTTTTTTATCCAATATCAATATTGGGGAGTTAAAAAAGGATATGTTGATACGAATTAGTAAACTTGGAGTTCCATCTGGAATGATGAGTTTCTTTGAAGTTGCATTGTTTGTTGGAGCCGTATGGCTTTCAGGAATGATAGGAACAGTAGCTCAAGCGGCAAATCAAATTGCATTGAGCATGTCGTCAATGACATTTATGTTTGCCAGTGGGTTAAGCGTAGCCGCAATGATTCGCGTTGGTAATCAGAAAGGACTTAAAAACTATGTGCAGTTGAAAGTGGTAGCTCGCTCTATCTTATTAATGGCAATATTAATCTATACAGTCTTTGCACTTTGTTTTGTGATTTTCCACAACTATATTCCAATGTTGTTTTTAGATAACAAAGATGAGGTAAATGCTGTGTTAAATGAAGAAGTAATTAGAGTAGCAGGACAATTGCTTTTAGTAGCAGCAATATTCCAAATATCAGATTGTATCCAAGTGGTAACGCTTGGTGCATTAAGAGGGTTGCAAGATGTAAATATTCCAATGATTATTACATTTATATCATATTGGATAATTGGGTTCCCGGTTTCTATCTATTTAGGATTATATACAGACGTGGGAGCGCCAGGAATATGGATAGGTTTGTTGGCAGGGTTAACTACTGCGGCAATATTTTTATATCTTCGCTTTCACAAACTATCAAATAAATTAATAAACAATTAAAATAGTATAATATGCAATTACCTAAATTTGTTTTAGCTGATAATACAGAGTTTCCAGATGATATCTTCATCGTGCATTTAGATTTTCCAAGATTCATCATCAACTTAAACACTGATGAAATCGAGTTTTTAGAGACAATCGAAGAAAACGAAGACGCAGAAGTGGAAGCTGAAATGGAAGGGCTTATCATTAAAGCTGGTGAGTTTTACGAAAGAGAAATGGAACGTTATGTAGAAGACGAAGAATTAGGTGAAGAAGACTAATTCTTATTCTTTAAAATAGAATTCTAAGATTTTATGAGCAGCTGCAAAAGGTGATAATTCATTGTTTTGCACTGCTTTTTTGTTTTCAGTAATTAGAGATTTAATACCTTGATGATTGTAGAAGTTCATTAAGATATTTTCATTAATGGTTTCCATCATCCAATATTGGTTCTGTTCTTGTCTGCGATTTTGAAAGTAATTATTCTCTAAAGTCAAGTCGTGATACTTTTGAATAATATCCCATATTTCTTGAATCCCCGTGTTTTGCAAAGCACTACAAGTAGTTACTTTCGGTGTCCAATCTGAAGGTTTTTTAGGGAATAGATGCAATGCTCTATTGAAGTCTAATTTAGCTTGATGAGCTCTTTTTACATTCTCTCCATCCGCTTTATTGATAACCACAGCATCAGCCATTTCCATAATACCTCTTTTAATACCTTGTAGTTCATCTCCAGCACCAGCTAAATTTAACAGTAAAAAGAAGTCAACCATACTTTGTACAGCTGTTTCACTTTGTCCCACACCTACAGTTTCTACTAAGATAGTGTCAAAACCACAAGCTTCACATAGAATGATGCTTTCTCTTGTTTTACGAGCTACTCCTCCTAAACTATCTCCCGAAGCAGAAGGGCGTATATAGGCATTAGGGTCTTTTACCAGTTCTTCCATTCTTGTTTTGTCTCCTAATATACTTCCTTTCGTAATGCTACTACTTGGGTCAATAGCCAAGACAGCCACCTTTTTGCCCATTGAAGTTAATAGTTGACCAAAAGACTCAATAAAAGTACTCTTTCCAACACCTGGAACACCAGTTATACCGATACGGATAGATTTGTTTGCAAAAGGTAAGCAACCTTGAATAATTTCTTCTGCTTGCTTGTGATGGTCTTGGTTAAGACTTTCGATTAAAGTGATACCTTGACTAAGAGCTACTTTGTCATGGTTAGTAATTCGGGTAATAATTTCTTCTGTACTAATGCGTTTTTTTCGTCTTTGTTGAAAACGTTGAATAGCACTCGCATTAGTGATATGAGGTTGTTCAATACCCTCATTTTCTTTTAATGCTGATTTATTATTCTGATGTACGTCTGACGATTGCATTAAGTATCTATTTAAAATTATGATTAGTAAAATTAGTAAAAATCCATTCAGTTAAAAATTAAAATAATCAAATACGGTGATTTAAGGCATTAACTGCTATATTTACGAACTCACAAATTACAATTATATGATTAATTTCGTTGGTTTTCAAAGGAAATGGTTAGACAAAGTAGAACAACAATCGCTTGCTGAAAAAACGGTATATCCAATTTTATTAGCAATTAGTTTTGGGCATTTATGCAATGACTTATTGCAAGCTGTAGTGCCTGCGGTATATCCAATGCTGAAAGAAAATTATAATTTGAGTTTTGCTCAGATTGGTATGATTACATTCTGTTATCAAGTGTCTTCCTCTTTGCTTCAACCATTAGTTGGAACTTATACTGATAAAAATCCACAGCCATATTCTCAGATGTATGGGATGATATGTACAATGCTTGGAGTAATGTTGTTGAGTTTTGCACCGAGTTATAGTATCGTACTTTGTTCAGTAGTTTTAATAGGAATAGGGTCTTCAATATTTCATCCAGAATCATCGAGAGTATCCTATGTTGCATCAGGAGGTAAACGCAGTTTAGCGCAGTCTATATTTCAAATTGGAGGGAATACAGGTACTGCATTAGCACCGCTATTAGTAGCATGGATTGTATTACCAAGAGGGCAACAGCATTTGTTATGGTTTGTTTTCGTAGCATTAGCTGTTCAGTTTGTATATTATTTTATAGGAACATGGTATAAAGGCATTTTAAGTCATCCTATTCACAAGAAGAAGAAAGTAATTCGCATTCCTGAATTGTCTAAGTTTAAAGTCAATTCGTCAATTGTGGTCTTATTGTTATTGATTTTTTCTAAATATTTTTATGTAGCAAGTATTTCCAGTTACTTTCAATTCTTTACAATGGCAAAGTTTGGTATAAGTGAAGTACAAGCACAAGTTTACTTATTTTACTTTTTGATTGCCGTAGCTGCTGGTACTTTAATTGGCGGGTTCTTTGGCGATAAAGTAGGGCGTAAGTACATTATTTGGTTTTCAGTATTAGGAGCTGCTCCATTTACGATGCTGCTACCTTATGTAGATTTGTTTTGGACCGGTATTTTAATTGTAGTAATAGGTTTAATTATATCATCTGCGTTTCCTTCAATCTTAGTATATGCCCAAGAATTATTACCTAAGAAAATAGGAATGGTATCAGGCTTATTCTTCGGTTTTGCATTCGGTATGGGGGGATTGGGGTCTGCTATATTGGGATGGTGGGCAGATAAAACGTCTATTGAACATATTTACCACATTTGTGCGTATTTACCTTTAATTGGAGTAATAGCTGCATTCTTGCCGAATATGAAAAAAGTCAAGTTTAGAGAGGAAATATAAATAGATTATATGGCTCTGAAAGCATTTGTGGGGTACTTTAAACGCTGTTATAAAGCAGTAATAGATGATATGATGATATACTTTTCTAATCGTTGTGATCTAATAAAATATTTTATAGATTTGTGATAACCAATAAAATAGGTTAATTATGAAAAGACTGCTATTACTATCAGGTGTGCTTGTTTTTTGTGTTAGTTGTACTGTATCAAAAAGTAAGATTGTTGTAAAAAATTCTAATGAAAAGAAAGTTGTTGTGAAAAAAGACAATTTATATGAGGAAGAATACACTAAGAGTGTGGCTGTTTACAATGATACGGTGCAACCAAAGATTTATCAAAATATAGACAAGAATATTCCTCTGATAAAACAATAAGTACATAAGTGAAATATAGAGGTTATCGTTTAAATAAATAGTATTTTTAATTTGTTGAACAACACGTTGTTGTGATTAAATGATATGTCTATTTTGGTTGGTTTTCTTGAATATATTCTATATCAATAACAAATGCTGTGAAGGAACACTAATATTTCATTAGGAGTTTTCTATTTCTATATTTTCTATCTTTTTTATAAGAACTTTTCGTTTTAGGTAAGGTGTATCGCTAAGTTTAAAACATGTTGTAATTGGGTTACAGTCGTGATTCAATTGGGGACTATTTGCTAAAAAGTGTTGTGACCAATTCAGGTCTAACTATTTAGCTCAGGAGACTCAATGAAATCCGCAAGTCTGATAAAAGGACATTGTACTTGTCAGTAAGCTATGTTTTAAAGAGAACTAAAAGTACTGTTTTTGATGAGGTAATTGGAGGCAGATGAAAGCAAATGAAGTCATAGTGAAGTAAATGAGTTACTTTTTAAAAAGGGTATTGCAATTGCGTGTACTTTTGTGGGGTGGATACTTGATTATTGAGAGCACCACTGTTCGACTTTTTTCCGAATATTGTCTGTAATTCCGCCGTATAAGCAAGGTTTTATTCGAAGCGTATACGCTTTGTAAACGGATGTAAGTGGGTTTAACGATGAGTGAAGTATATTCTTTACAAACTGTTTAGCCTTTTTGAATAATCTACAAGTTATGCATCTGCTGGCAAATTACGCTTTGCGTTCGTACTTAAATAGAAAATAAATTGTAGCAATAAAAAAAGCTTGAAGTTAATTCTTCAAGCTTTTTTATTATATCTATTTTAAGTCGATTTAAAGTATCTTTCCAGTAAGGAACATTGCTGCAATGGAGAAATAGATGATTAGCCCAGAAACGTCCACTAAAGTCGCTACAAATGGCGCAGAGGCTGTAGCAGGGTCCATTCCAAACTTTCTTAGCACGAATGGGATTAACGAACCTGATAGTGTTCCCCATAATACAATGAATAGCAATGAAACAGAGACACTTAGTGCTACGTAAACCCAATGTTCTCCATAGTCATATATTCCAGCTTCTTGCCATATTAATATACGGATGAATCCAATAGTACCTAATAACCCTCCAAGCATTACCCCTGAGGCAAGCTCTTTACGCATTACATACCACCAGTCATTTAGTTTTAATTCTCCTAATGCCATTGCACGAATAACAAGTGATGCTGCTTGTGAACCAGAGTTACCACCACTGGAAATAATCAATGGAACGAATAAGGCAAGTACAACTGCTTTTTCAATTTCTTCATCAAAATATCCCATTGCTGATGCTGTTAGCATTTCTCCTAAGAAAAGGATAATCAACCAACCTGCACGCTTGCGAACTAATTCGAAAAGTGGTGTATGAGTATATGATAAATCTAACTCTTCCATCCCCCCGAACTTTTGGATATCTTCAGTATCACGTTCTTTAATCTTATCTAAGATATCATCAAAGGTAACTATACCTACCAATACTCCTTTTTCAGTGATAATAGGCAAAGCTGAGCGATCGTATTTTTCAAAAATATCGAAAGCTTCTTCCATTGGTGTAGTTGAGGTAATTGACACAAAATTGTTGTCACTTAATTCAGAGATTAAAGTGTCTTCATCGGCAAGTACAAGCTCTCCTAATTTTAAGTCATCAATTAACTTGTTATTGTCATCTACAACGTAAATGTAGTTTAATGTTTCAGCTTTTTTACCGTACTTCTTGATATGCTGAAGAACTTGTTTAACTGTTCTGTTCGCCTTTGTTTGAATGTATAAAGGCGTCATTAATCTGGCAATACTATCTTCTTTATATCCGATAAGGTTTAAAGCTATTTGCTTTTCCGTATCGTTTAACAAGTTGATAGAATACTTGATTAATTCATCTGGGAAGTTCTCTAATAATTCAGTACGGTCATCAGGTTCAAGGTTGTTCAATACATCAGCATAGTCCTCTTGTGTCATGCTATGTACGATTTCCTCTTGAATATTAATGTCCAAAAAAGAAAATACTTCAACCTTTAAGTCGGGCGAAAGCTTTAAGAATTCAAGGTTTCGCTGTTTTCTTTTCATTTCTGAAATAGCTTCAGCAATATCTGCTGGGTGCATATCTGTAAAAGTCATAGGATGAAGTTTGTAAAGTAATTATAACTGATATGATCAATAACAAATACAAAAATAAGCTATAGAATGCATATTTTAAAATTTATACTGCTTTTATAATGAAAACAAATATAAAAGTTGTCAAAAAAAAGAAAATTTAGGAGTTATTTTCAGATTTGTCAAGTAAGTTGTTTTCTAAACTCTTCTTTGCTTTTGCTCCCATATCCTTTAATTTTTGAACAGAAGTAATCAAATTACCTTTTCCTTCGCTTAATTTATTAAAAGCACTATCATATTCATTTCTTGTTTCATCAATTTTTTTGCCAACTTTTGTTAAGTCTGTAATCAGGCCAACGAACTTATCGTATAGCAAACCAGCTTGTCTTGCTATTTCGTAAGCATTTTCTTGTTGCTTGCGCTGTGTCCACATAGACTCGATTGTTCTCAATGTAGCCAATAGAGTAGATGGAGTTACAATTACAATGTTTTTTTCAAAGGCTTTTGTATATAAGCTGTTATCTGCGTTAATCGCTGTAGAGAATGCTGTTTCAATTGGGATAAACAATAAAACGAAATCAGGACTTGTGCCTTTGTATAGTTCAAAGTAGTTCTTGTCTGACAAGCCATCAATATGTCTTTTGATAGAGATTAAATGCTCTTGTAAAAAGCGTTTTTGCTCATCGGGATCTGTTGTATTGACATATTGCTCGTATGCGACTAAAGATACTTTAGAGTCAATAACCATGTGACGTTGATCTGGTAAGTAAATAACAACATCAGGTTGTAGTTTGTTGCCGTTTTCTGAAGTGTAACTTTGTTGAGTTTCATATTCACGTCCTTTTTCTAAACCAGACTTCTCAAGTACACTTTCCAGAATCATCTCACCCCAGTTTCCTTGCATTTTATTGTCACCTTTTAATGCTTTAGTAAGGTTTAGTGTTTCTTCACTCATCTTCATATTAGTTTGCTGCAAACCAAAGATTTGTTGGCGTAATGCTGCATGGTGATCAATACTCTCTTTGTGAGTTTGGTCAACCTTTTGTTCAAAGTGAAGTATTTTTTCTTGTAAAGGAGTAAGGATAGTTTCTAAATTAAGCTTGTTCTGCTTTGTAAACTTTTCGCTTTTTTCTTCTAATATCTTATTAGCTAAGTTTTCAAATTCAATGGTAAACTTTTCTTGTAACGCTTGAGTTTCTTGTTGCTGTTGGTCTAATCTTTCTTTTAGATTAGCGTATTCAGTTTCTCGAATGCTAATTCGGGCGATTAGCTCTTGGTTGTCTTGTCTTAGAATTTCATTGTTTTCTTCAATTGCTCGTTTCTCATCCCTTAATTGAGAAATTTGTTTATTCTGAAATTCATTCTCCGCTTGTAATTTGATAGCTGATTCATTAGTAGAACCTTCTTTCTTTCCTGATTTACCAATAAAAAAAGCTACAATAATTAAGATAGCTAATAGACCAATTAGAAGTTCTTGTGACATAGATTATAATTTGAAAAAAGTAGATGTTTGTAAGGCTCAAAAATAAGGAATATAACCTTTAGAACAGTACAAAGTATTGCGAGGGATTATAGCAAAAAAAAGAGGTTAGCGTTTGTAGCTAACCTCTTTTGGTATAGTAGATAAAAATCTTATTTACTCAAGTACATTTTTCTACGAGAATAAATTTCGTAGAATTGGTCATCTCTTAAGTTATCTATGAATAAGATGCTTTCTCCTGTTGATTTCATTTCAGGACCAAGGTTTTTATTCACATTTTTAAACTTGTTAAAAGAGAATACCGGAGTTTTGATTGCATATCCGTTTAGTTGAGGGTTGAAAGTAAAGTCTGTTACTTTTTTCTCACCTAACATTACTTTCGTTGCATAGTTTACATACGGTTCTCCGTATGCTTTAGCAATAAAAGGAACTGTACGAGATGCTCTTGGGTTTGCTTCAATGATGTAAACAACGTCATCTTTGATTGCAAACTGGATGTTGATTAAACCAACTGTTTTTAAAGCTACAGCAATTTTTCTTGTGTGGTCTTTAATTTGGTTTAATACAAACTCTCCTAAGTTGAATGGAGGTAACATTGCGTGGCTATCACCAGAGTGAACTCCACATGGCTCAATGTGTTCCATGATACCAATGATGTGTACGTTTTCTCCATCACAGATTGCATCAGCTTCAGCTTCGATAGCTCCAGCTAAATAATGGTCAAGAAGAAGTGAGTTACCAGGAATTGAGTTTAATAATTCAATTACGTGTTCTTCTAATTCTTTCTTGTTAATTACAATCTTCATTCCTTGTCCTCCTAATACATACGATGGACGTACTAATAATGGGAAGTCAAGTTCGTCTGCTAATTTTAAAGCTTGTTCAGCTGTTTTAGCAACACCAAACTGAGGGAATGGGATGTTTAACTCTTCTAATAAAGTAGAGAAACGCCCACGGTCTTCAGCTAAGTCTAATGCGTCATAGCTTGTACCTAATATTTTGATACCGTTTCTTTCAAGTTTCTCAGCAAGTTTAAGAGCTGTTTGTCCACCTAATTGAACGATAACACCTTCTGGTTTTTCGTGTTGGATAATATCGTAGATATGCTCCCAGAATACTGGTTCGAAGTATAATTTATTAGCTGTATCGAAGTCTGTAGAAACAGTTTCAGGGTTACAGTTAATCATGATAGTTTCGTATCCACATTCTTCTGCTGCTAATACACCGTGTACACAAGAGTAGTCAAACTCAATACCTTGACCGATACGGTTAGGTCCTGAACCTAATACAACTACTTTTTTCTTGTCAGACACTACACTTTCGTTAGAAACATAACGCGTTCCATCAGGACGTTCTATTTCAGATTCAAAAGTAGAGTAGTAGTATGGCGTTTTTGCAGGGAATTCAGCAGCACAAGTATCAACTAACTTGAACACACGTTGGATTCCTTTTTCATCACGTAAATTGTGTACTTTACTTTCAACTGTTTTTAGCATGTGAGCTATTTGTCTGTCAGCAAAACCTTTTTGTTTAGCTTCTAACAATAAGTCTTTTGGTAAAGTCTCTAATGTATATTTAGAAATTTCTTTTTCAAGAATATATAGTTCTTCATATTGTTTTAAGAACCACATATCAATCTTAGTAATTTCGTGAATTCTGCTTAATGGAATTCCGTGTTGGATTGCATCGTAGATTACAAAAACTCTATCCCAGCTTGCGTGAGTTAGTTTTTCAATGATTTGATCATAGTTTGTATAACCTTTACCATCAGCTCCTAAACCGTTGCGTTTAATTTCTAATGATTGCGTTGCTTTGTGTAATGCTTCTTGGAATGAACGACCAATACCCATTACTTCACCTACTGATTTCATTTGAAGACCTAATGTGCGGTCAGCTCCTTCAAATTTATCAAAGTTCCAACGAGGGATTTTCACGATTACGTAATCTAATGTCGGCTCGAATAAAGCAGAAGTAGATTTAGTAATTTGATTTTGTAACTCGTCTAAAGTATATCCTAACGCTAATTTTGTAGCAATTTTAGCAATAGGGTATCCTGTAGCTTTAGATGCTAAAGCCGAAGAACGAGATACACGTGGGTTAATTTCAATAGCAACAATGTCTTCTTTTTCGTCTGGTGACACAGCGAACTGTACGTTACATCCTCCAGCGAAGTTTCCGATACTACGCATCATTTTGATAGATAAATCACGCATTCTTTGGAATGTTCTATCAGATAATGTCATAGCTGGTGCTACTGTGATACTATCTCCTGTATGGATTCCCATTGGGTCCATATTTTCAATAGTACAGATAATTACTACGTTATCGTTTTTATCGCGTAATAATTCTAATTCATATTCTTTCCATCCTAATAAAGCCTTGTCAATCAAAACTTCGTGAATAGGAGATGCTTCTAAACCATTTTTCAATAAGTCGTCAAAGTCTTCTGCTTTGTGTACAAAAGCAGCTCCAGTACCTCCCAATGTAAATGAAGGACGAATTACTAAAGGGAAACCGAATTCCTGTGCAATTTCTTTTCCTTCTAAGTAAGAAGTAGCTGTTTTAGCAGGTGCAGCAGGTACATCAATTTTCTCTAATAACTGTTTAAATTGCTCACGATCCTCTGTAATGTTGATTGCATTGATATCAACTCCGATAAGGCGAACTCCAAAATCAGCCCATATTCCTTTATCATCACATTCTAAACAAAGGTTTAATGCTGTTTGCCCTCCCATAGTTGGAAGTACAGCATCAATTTCAGGATGTGCAACAAGAATCTCGATGATTGATCTTGCTGTTAACGGTTTTAAGTAAATATGATCTGCCATTGAAGGGTCAGTCATAATTGTAGCAGGGTTAGAGTTAATAAGGATAACTTTAATTCCCTCTTCTCTTAGAGATCTTGCTGACTGTGAACCTGAATAGTCAAATTCACAAGCTTGTCCGATAATGATTGGTCCAGAACCAATGATTAGTACAGTTTTAATGGAAGTGTCTTTAGGCATCTTTTGATTGTGTTGTTATGTTAAATACTTTATAATCAATAAAGTAAGTTTAGTGTTGTTGTGTGTGATAGATAGATTCGTTTCCGACAGCGTATAAAAAAAGGCGTTACCTAATAATAGTAACACCTTTATTTATGCTTTATACAAACATTATTTTTTATGTCTTGTTTCACAAGAAACAGAGATTTTATGTCTTCCTTTAGCTCTTCTTGCAGCTAATACTTTTCTACCGTTTGGAGTAGACATTCTTTCCATGAAACCATGCTTGTTTCTTCTTTTTCTATTCGATGGTTGAAACGTTCTTTTGCTCATTGCTTTTATCTTTAAATCTTAAATTTTACTATCTCAAAAAATTAGCTTCGAAATACTTGT
>JASLGC010000151.1 GCA_030150335.1 Flavobacterium sp. | reverse complement strand
CAATAGAGTAATGTTTGATAGGTGGTCTCTAGTATAGTTAATATTTTCACCATTCTGGTCGGCCTCTCGTGATAGGTTAAGGTTAACTTTCTTGTCTTTAACTTTTTGAGTTAGAATTGCTTCTAATTTAACTCGCAATAAAGTCCCTTTTTTTGCGTAAATTTCTGCGTTAGCAGTGTAAACCATGGAGTATTCATTATAAGGTGTGTAAGTATCTTTTGTTTTAGAGAAATACATCTTAGGGATTATCCATTTCATTTCAACTTTATCTAATAGTATTTGCTTTGTTGGGTTGCTAGCATCATAAATACTCATAATAACCTTACCAAATGTGGTATTGCCTAAATCAGTAGATTCTGGATTTGTGCTGACCGCTCCAAAAAATGTTGCATTTAACAGATATGATGAAGTGGCTGGTATTTTCATTTTTGCTACAGTGTATCCTCCTGAATATTGATTAGTTCTTTGAGTAAACTCAACGTCTGCAATTGATGAATTGTTGGAACCTAATGCTTGGTTATATTGAAAGTAATATTTATTAGATTTAAAGACATCATATGTTTCTGGTTCTTTTTCTTTTTTTAAGATACCATCATCACCTATAAGTAAATGTCTTTGTTCTGCCTTGTAAGGGGTTGTTTCAATTCCTTCAATTTTTAATGCGTTTTTGGAAGATTCCGATTTTGAGATATGTAACATAGCTTTTGGCTCCGTTGCATTAATTCCAAGTTGGCCAAAGCACAGACATGGAATAAGGAAGAGGGTATATAATATTTTTTTCATTTTGAATGATGTTTAATGTTTTTTTAATAAAATTATAAGTAAAGGAACGTAGTAATAGGAGAAATTTATAGTATTATAAATATTAATCTAATTCCCACATTGTTATATTGGTTGTTTCATGCAATACATTTTTATTACTTTTATTTTCTTCATAACCTAATAAAATAATAGGACCATTGTTATTAAAAGCGTTGGTAGATTCGTAATGTTTATGAAAAGCCACAAGCCAATCAGACCAGCTAAAAGGCTCATTAAAAAAACTAAAATGTAACTTTTTTCCTTCTTCTCCAGTAGCTTCAAACATTACATTGATATACATTTTGTTGTCAAATTGAGATACCAGAAATTGCGCAGATTTAGAATCTTGATCAGTGTCTTTGAATCTGGAATATGGGCCAATATGAATATTAAGTATTCCTGTCATAAAGTCACGTATTGGATCTCTGAAAAATAGCGTTTTGCCCGGTGTTTTAACGTTGTCGTATTTTAGTACAGCGTGTATTCGAAGTATTACACCAAATCTAGCAGTCTTTGGGAATTTAATTGTAGTCTTGTCAGTATTTTCAATTTTAAAAAGTTCAATTTCACTATCCGGAGTCATAAGTGATACTTCTCTGTTGCTCTTACTACCCGATGTAAGATACCCTCCAACTCTTAGATTATTTTTCAGGTAGTATCTATAGATTTTTCTTGATTTTTGAGTTACAATATTCTCTGGTTCTTGTTGCTTTACAATTCCATCATCATCGATTATCAATTTGTTATAAGGTCTTTTTTCATCAAAGGATTTATTATCGATGTTTTCAATAACTAATGGAGGTAAGTTTCCTTTAGGTTTAATATGTAATGTAGCCTCTGGATTAGGTACATTTATACCAAGCTGGGCAAAACACAAGCTTGGTATGAGAAATAAAATAAAAACAATCTGTTTCATTTTTGCGATATATTTAGTTATTTATTAAAAATTAAAATTAATAAATATATATTTCACAAAAATTTACTAAAGTTTAAAAACCGTGAGAAAACTACTTATTTGTTTTTTATGATAAAATATTATTTTTTTAAGTTAATATAATGGGGGTAGTAAGAGTTTTAGACATAAAAAAACCTGTAGTCAACATTTTGGTTGACTACAGGTTTTTTTGGTAATTTTTAGATTAAAATTAAAATAGTTGTAGTTTCTTAATATACGCTTTTAATTTTAATTTAAGGGTATAGGTGCTTCAATGCTTTTGTAATTATAAGAGTAGTTATTTTGATATCTCTGCCGCATATCTTAAATTTTGGTGTATGAAGCATATTTGCATAGCTGTACTTATTTAAGCAGCTTTGGGTGTAAACAAGCGACGTATTTTGATGTCTAATGCTACATAAGCTAAGGATACAAAAGGTGTAATGATATTGAAAAATGCATAAGGCGCATAAGCAAATGTATCAATACCTAATACTCCAGAGTGGTATGCTCCACAGGTATTCCACGGAATCAATACGGATGTTACAGTACCCGAATCTTCTAATGCTCTACTTAAGTTTTCTGGTGCTAATCCTCTTTCTTTGTAAGCTTTTGTAAACATTTTACCAGGTACTACAATAGATAAGTATTGCTCAGAAGCAGTTAGGTTTACTATAACACAACTTGCCATAGTGCTGGCGAATAGTCCAAACATAGACTTTGCAATACTCAATAGGCTTAAGGTGATTTTCTTCAAAGCTCCAATTGCTTCCATTGCTCCTCCAAAGAACATTGCACAGATGATTAACCACACTGTGTTTAACATGCTTTTCATTCCTCCTGCTTCAAAAAGACTGTTCAGACTCTCCATAGGTGAAAGAATTGCGATGTCTGTTGTAATAGCATTCATAATTCCTCTATAGGCAGTGTAAGCATTTAGCTTTTCTCCTTGTCCAACTACTGCTACAATGTCTGGCTGGAAAAACAAAGCAAATACAGCTCCTAATAATGTACCTAATAATAAAGCTAAGATTGGTTTTATCTTTTTTAGAATGGCGATGATAACGATAACAGGAACTGCAAATAACCATGGTGTGATATTGAATGTACTGTCGATAGCGCTTAACGTTGTCGTGATATCTACATCATTAGATATATCAATGTTGAAACTAATAATGACGAATATGATTAGGGTAAGGATATAAGTTGGCAATGTGGTGTATAACATATATTTTATGTGCGTGAACAAGTCTGTTCCTGCCATAGCAGATGCTAAGTTGGTTGTGTCTGATAGAGGGGATAGCTTATCTCCAAAGTATGCTCCAGAAAGTACAGCTCCACCAATCATTCCTACAGGGATACCCATTGTGTTTCCAATACCTACTAAGGCTATACCTACAGTAGCAGAGGTTGTCCATGAACTTCCTGTTGCCAATGAGATGATAGAACAAATGATAACACAGGCAGGTAAGAATATTTGAGGTTCTAATATCTGTAATCCGTAGTAAATCATGGTTGGAATAACTCCACTCAACAGCCAAGTACCAGATAACGCTCCTACTAAAAGTAGGATGTATATAGCACGCGTAGTTTCTCTAACATTTTTAGTGATTTTTTTGATGATGTCTTCGTAATCTACTTTGTTGTATAGACCAACACCAATTGCGATTAATCCACCGATAAGTAAAACGAATTGATTGGTTCCGGCTAATGCTTCGTCTTCAAAAACAAATACGTTGATAGCAAGAAGTATAATAAGTAATACCATCGGTATTAGGGACTGGAATAAAGTAATAGGTTTTGGTTTGATTTTTTTGAGTGTTTTCATTTTGTTTTTTTGCTAATTAATCGGTTTCAATATACATATTTTTGAAGAAAATGAAATTAGAAACCTTAATAAAATGGTAAAATTTACGATATTGATAAAAATCAACGATTAATAGCTGGATGATAAAAGGGCATAAAATGTGCTGAATTTGAGCTTTATTTAATGAAATATTTTGACAGGTATTTGAATGTTTTTCGGTTAACTATCACGTTTTCTTTGTGTTCCTTTTTGTGGTTGAAATATAAAAGTAGATAATAGAGTATTTGTGTTTTTGTGATTTTATTGGTAATTAGTTCAAGTAATATAGATGACTTTTGATTGCTTCTTTTTAGAAAAGATGTCCTTTTTGCCTATGATTTTTTCTGATTTGAGGAAAGTGTTGTGTTTTTTAATCAGTTTACGGAGGTAGATAGTGTTTTTTCTTCTGTAAATATGTCAAAAGAGATGTGTGGTTTTGTTTTAGGGAGGGGGGTACTTATGGGTTGACAAATGCAACTTGTGTAGAAAAGTAGAATGTTTTATTAAGTGGAAAAAGTTGAGGTGTTGAATGAATATT
>JASLGC010000108.1 GCA_030150335.1 Flavobacterium sp. | reverse complement strand
GCTTAAACCATCGTATATTTCGCTTGATGGAAAGATATAACCATACTCTTTAGCGTGCGAAATAACGTTCTTAAAAATATCATCTTGTTTTGCCATAATGCAAAAGTAATAAAAGACTTTAAGATAAGAAACCTCAAAAAGAGCATTTTGCTATGAAACTTCTAAAGTTTACTAATCTTTTGTCATTAAAGTTATTATTTATTCTTTTTAGGCTTATTATAAGCCCTTAGAATGCGTTCTGTATTTTCGATATGTCCCCACATATTCCAATTGTCATGACCAGGAATAATTGTGTCTGGAAAAGGGAATGCCTTATTGACCTTTGCTATAGTTAATGGCCATTGTTGGGTATTCGCATCACCAATAAATCCAATATCTGTAGCTTCTGCACTTTTGATAAGACAACCCCCATATAATACAGATTCATTAGGAAACCACACAACTACATTGTCTTTAGTATGTCCTTCTCCCAAGAAGTGAATTGAAAACTCTTCACCTGCAATATTGAAGCTTTGTTCCTTGCCAAAAGTAATTTGTGCTGTTGGTTCATTTTTACTTTGTAAGATTTCATTGGTCAACTCATAAGCAAAAGTCTTTGCTCCTAAACCTTCAAAATAAGCTAAACCACCCGCTCTATCATCGTGAAAGTGGGTTACAATCACCATTTTAATCTCTTTGTTGTGGTTTTCTTTAATGTATTGAACAAGTGGTTCAAACTGGGTTTTATCCCAAGGTGTATCAATCAAAATAACACCATCCTCTGTTAATACATACATTCCATTGGCAGAGTATGAAGTGCCGTTAAACTCTTGGAATGTAGTGTACACATACATGTGTTCGTTTAATCTATTTATTTTTAAATCTTGAGATTGACTATAACCAAAAAAGCTACTGAATACAGTAGCAATTAAGAAACATGATTTTTTAAGCATTAATTAGTTTGTTATGTAAGGAAAGGATGAGTTTAAACCCATCCTTTTTTTCTGAAATCTTTTAAAGTTGCTGTAAATCTTGTCATTTCTTCTGGTGTTCCTAACGTAATACGACTCCATTCAGTCAATGGAGGGAACGGACGTCCAACAATAATACCCGCTTCTTTCATACGGTCCATATATTTTTGTGGGTCTCCAGTTATTTTGTGAAATACGAAGTTTCCTTGGCTTGGCAAATATTCTAATTTTAAAGCATCCAATGCAGCAGTTGTAATAGCTAATGAATTTGCGTTCATGGCAAGACTATCTGCTAAGAATTTCTTGTCTTTTAGAGAAGCAGTACCAGCCACAGCCGCTGTGATATTAATATTTAAAATAGACATAAATGTAAATAGTTCTTTAGTCAACTTTTCTGTTGCTAAACCATAACCAACGCGCATTCCTGCCATTGCAAATATTTTAGAGAATGTGCGTAATACAATTACGTTATCCATTCCTTCTTGTACAAACTGTGTTCCACTGACAAATGAAGGGTCTGTGATGTATTCTGCATACGCCTCATCTACCATGAAAAATGTTTTGTCTGCATTTGCTCCTTTTACCCATTGTTCAATTGACGATGTTGAGGTCAATGTTCCAGTTGGGTTGTTTGGGTTACATAAATAACAAATAGATAAGCCATCGAAGTCATCAGCAATTTGCTTCATTTTCTCAATGTCCATTTCATACTTCTTATTCAAGGGAATCATTACTACGGGTATTCCAATCCCTTGAGCGTGGTCTGCAGCTAAGAAGAAAGTAGGGTCAGGAGAGATTAATTGAATCTTTTGACCTTTTTGTAAAGCTTGGATACCTAATTTGTTGACAATAGCTCTAATTACATCAGAAGAACCTACACCAAGTGTTACTTGAGAAGGCTTCATTTGATAAGAGTCTGCAATTGTTTGTTGCAATTCCTCAATATAAGCATCCGGATATCGATTAGCAGAAGGGATAATATCTATAATTGCTTGTTGTGCTTTTTTAGAAAGTCCTAAACTATTTTCGTTGTAATGTAAATAGAGTGGATTGTTATCAACAGGTGTTGATAAGCCCATTTCAGCTATAGATTCTAATGTTTGTGTTGCAGCTAAGCCTCTTGTGAAGATAGCTCCTGCAAATAATGTCCCCGACAACTTTAGTATGTCTCTTCTGTTCATCGTAATTATGTTTTAATTGGTTTTTTTATCTCATTGTCTTTTAAGTATTTGCTAAAATTGGAACGTAATACTTGAATGAGTTATAAAAATAGAATAATATTGATTAAAAACGACAATTAAATGAATAAAATGTAAAATAATTATTTTTAATGACAACTATATTATTTTAAAGAGTTTTCAATTCGCAAGAGTTTGAATAGTTTGGAATACGCTTTTTTTAGAAGAGAAATATCGTTCTGAGTAACTAAACCATCAGAAAATAAAAGTTTATTGCTGTGGCTTTCTACAATAACCACTTTATTATAAACGATATCTGCTTTTTTTAAATTGTAGATTTCTACGTTGAGGTAGTTTCTATTAAAAGGGATAGATGCTTTATACTCTATACCTACACGACCATTTCTTTCGTCCTGATTACGGGTATTGAAACAAATTATATAGTCATAATCTGTGATTTCACTTATGTTTTGAAGATGATACTGAGATGGGTATATTTCAAAACTCATTGGCAAGAGAGGATTGTGTAAATCTCCAATATAGTCTAATCTATTAGGAATAAGAGCTGCTAAATCTTTTTGTGCCCAATTAATTATTTCTTTTTGTATTTCTGAGGATGAATCAGCATCTAATAAAAGCCATTTACCCTTCGAAAAGTCGAGTTGTTCTGTAACAAGGGGAGTATCCACAAAAAACTTTGTAGTGGTACAACTGGATAAACTGATAAATAATAAATGCAATAAAAATAACGTCCCTTTTTTCATAAATTAATTAATTTAGTAAGTATTAAAGATATTGTTTTATTAATGCGTGCTAACCAAATTTGTATGAGAAATAGAAATGTGATTTGTTTGCTTGTGTTTGCCTTGCTTATATTAACAAGTGCTTGTGAGGAAATTGAAGTTTGGCAGAAAAGTTGTTATAACCCAACCAAAGTAAGTCAGAGTGAAGTTAGCTTTGAAAATTATGGAGGAGAGGTGTATATAACCGTTACACCCGAGCCATTTGTTCTATATAAAGACAACCCTCTTAATGATGGTTCAGGAATAGTACTAAGCGAGTCAGTGACAGAGTATAGTACAAAGGATTACCTTGTAAAGAAATCTGCAGATAGGAGATTATACATCAAGGCTTTTCCCAATAAATCAGGAGTGCCAATTCGCTTTGAAGTAAAAGTGGAAGGTGGTGATTGTGGAAAAACAATTGAATGCGTTATCAAAGCATAAAACAAACAAAGGGATACCAATCGGCATCCCTTTATTTGTAAGTAGGAGAAGGTTATTCTTCTTCCTCTGTATTTTTAAGTTTCATTAATAGCGTATAAGCTCCTTTTGAAACAACTGTTTTTCCTTCTAATTCATCTGCATTGTCAATTTGGATAAATCCATTCTCTTTCTCACCTACTTTTACAGGGAATAGTTGATAAGTCTGTTTCCCTATTTCAAGGAACACAAAGTTTCTTCCTTCAAAGTAAACAACACTTTCTTCAGGCAATGCTTTTGATAATAAGGAATGAGTATCTATATCTGCATTCATGTACATCCCAGGAAGTAGTTTTTGTTCAAATTTCTCAAAGTGACAATGTACTTCAGAAACTCCTTCTGTATTAATATCCATACTGATTAATACAATCTCTCCTTCGTATTTTTTCTCAGGATTATTGTTTGTATAGCTTACAACACGCTGACCAATTTCTAATTTATCCAAGTCTTTTTCATATACTTTTAAGTTTAAGTGAATATCACTTGGGTCAATTAGTTCAAACATTACATCAGCAGGTGTAACGTATTTTCCAACGTTTACATACGTGTTGCTCACAAAACCTGTAATAGGACTGTATAACGGCACTGACTTACTGATGTTGTCGTGTGTCAATGTATTTGGGTTGATGTTAATAAGGCTCAACTGCTGTCCAAGAGCATTCATCGTAATGCGTTGGCTGTTCATCTCTGCTTGTGCCTGTTGCATCACCTTGTCGCTACTTGCTTGACTTGCATTTAAGTCTTTTTGACGGTTGTAGTCAAGTTTTGCAAACTCGTATTTGTCTTTTGCAATAAGGTAGTTTTGCTGAATTTGGATGTACTGAGGGTCTTCCATCACAGCAATTAACTCTCCTTTTTTCACTTGCATCCCCGGCAATAACTTTGTTTGCTTTAGGTATCCCCCTAAAGGATTGGTTACAGAAATTAAGTTTTGAGGAGGAACATCTATTTTTCCATTTAACTTCAATGTTGTTGCAATTTGACGTTCAGATAACTTAGTCGTTTCCATCGTAACGTGTTTTAACTGCGCATCGGTTAATTGTACAATATCTGTATCTTCCGTTTGCTCTGTTGCTTGTTCGCTTGCATCTTCATTTTGTTTACACTGCGTGAATAATAAAGCAGATGAAAAGGCAAGAATTGCAGTAGCGTATTTGATATTTATATATTTGAATGACATAGTATTAGTTGTTAGAAGTTAGATAATTGATTTGAATGATATTATCATTATACATTTTTAAAGCATCTAAATAGCTATTGATAAAATCAAAAGCTTGATTAGTCAAAATCACATACTCTAAATAGTTTATCTCTCCGTTGATAAATTGAAGTTGCGCTGTTTCAATTATTGTCGATGTGTTTTTCAGCGTGTTATTCTCGTAATTAGCAAGAATAGCAAGGTTGTTTTCATGATTTGTCAACAATTGTTGATAACGGTTTTCCATTGTATTTTTCACCATCTCTAATTCAGCGTCAGCTAAGTCTTCTGCTTTTTTAGAAGCCTTTACTCGAGCGCGTTGTCCTGATGTAAACAAAGGTAAACTCAAACCAACATGGAAAGAGCTAAAACGCTCACTTCTGTCGTAATACACATCATTTGGTCCAACTCCCATAAAGCTACTATTGTTGTATCCAACTTGTAGGTTAGGAAGTTGTTTAGACTGTTCCAACTTCGTTTGTTCTTTCGCAATGATTTTCTGTTGTTCTATCATTTGAAGAACAGGGTTATCTTGTAGATCTGTTTCAAGTGCTGTCAAAATTGCTTTGTTGTCATCTACTTGAGGAATGATATTCTCAGTAGTATTCAACAAGTATTTCAACTGAAGCTGTGTTAAGCTAATTGCCTTTTTAACTTCAGACAACTGTGCTTGAATGCTGATTTGTTGATTTTGAGCTGTTGTTTTCTCTAAGATATTACTTTCACCTTTTTGCAATCTAAGCGTTGCTTTGTTGTAAAAATTAGTGTACATACTATCAGCGCGTTGTAGTAATTTTTCTTTTTCAACCCAATAGATGTAGTCATAAAAGTTTTGTGTTACTGCGCGTTTTAGTTCATAACTCTTCAAGTCGAGGTTGTAAACACTCTGTTGGTATTCTGCACGGAATACATTCTTTTGTTTGCTATACACTGTTGGGAAGGCAAACTCTTGAACCACGCCAAACTTATTGTCTGTGTATGGTCCGTTAATCTGTCCAAACTCTCCTGTGAAGGTAGTCTGTGGTAAATCTGTTCCCGTTTTGATAAACGCCTTAGCGTATTCTGTTCTCAACTTCTCAGCGCGAATAGTCGTATTGTTTTCTAACGCTGTTTCGATAGCAGAGTTAAGCGTAACAGGTGTTTGTGCATTAGCTGTAAACCCAAGTCCAATAAGCAAAATAGCTGCAACAGTTTTTTTCTTTTTAAAGAAGTTAAACTTCAAGCGCTGTTCAAAAGTGATGTATAACAATGGCAATACAAATAGTGTAAGGAATGTAGCTAACATCAAACCACCGATTACAACAGTGGCTAATGGTCTTTGAACTTCAGCTCCTGCACCGTTGCTCAACGCCATTGGTAAGAACCCAAATGACGCTACACAAGCAGTCATTAACACTGGGCGTAATCTTGTTTTTGCTCCTCTAATCACGATAAAGACTATATTTTTAATTCCTGATTTCTGTAATCTATTAAATTCGGCAATTAGCACAATACCATTTAGTACGGCCACTCCAAATAAGGCAATGAATCCTACTCCCGCACTAATACTGAACGGCATTCCTCTTAATGCTAATAAGAATACACCTCCAATGATGGATAGGGGAATAGCAGTAAAAATCATTAAACACTCGCGGACATCTTTGAATGCAAAGAATAGTAATACGAAGATTAATACTAATGCTAATGGCACTGCGATTGCTAAACGTTCTTTAGCCTCATTTAGGTTTTCAAATTGCCCACCATAGGTTATTTGATACCCAACTGGTAATGTAATTTGCGCCTCTACTTTATCTTGTAACTCCTCTACAATACTTTGTACGTCACGACCTTTTACGTTGAATCCAACGAAGATTCTACGTTGAGCATTTTCACGTTGAATTTGGTTAGGACCTTCTTTGATTTCTACCGTAGCCAATTGGTTTAGCGGTACCTGGTTTCCAGATGGAGTAGGGATAAGCAAGTTTTGAATGTCGCTGACGTCTTTTCTGTTTTTCTCATCCATACGCACTACCATATCAAATCTTTGTTCTCCTTCATACACCATTCCAGTACTTTGTCCTGCTAAAGAAGCGTTGACTATTCTGTTGATGTCAGCTATAGATAGTCTATAACGTGCAATGGCTTGTCGGTTGTATTCAATCAATAATTGTGGCATCCCTGTAATAGGCTCCACATATAAGTTAGTTGCCCCAGGTACAGTGTTGATAAGTGCTGCAATTTTATTAGCAGTATTAGCCAAGGTGTCTAAGTTCTCTCCAAATACTTTCACTACTACATCTTGTCGTGCTCCAGTCATCAATTCGTTAAAACGCATTTGTACAGGGAATTGGAATCCAACTGTAATCCCAGGAATTTCCTCTAAAGCATGTGTCATTTTCTCTGCTAATTCAGGAAACGTTTCTGCTGAGGTCCATTCACTTTTATCTTTTAGGATAACCATCATATCACTGGCATCCATCGGCATTGGGTCAGTCGGAATCTCCGCACTACCAATTTTGGTAACGACTTTCTCTACCTCAGGGAACCTTGTTTTAAGAATGTGAACTGCTTTCTGAGTACTCTCAATAGTTGTAGTAAGATTACTTCCGTTTAATACTTTAGTATCTACAGCAAAATCTCCTTCTTCTAAGGATGGAATAAACTCTCCTCCTAAGGTTGATAGGATATACAGTGCAATGACAAATAACACACCAACTACACCGTAGATTACCTTTGGAATCGTTATTACTTTTGCCAATAAACGCTCATAAATACCTTCTAACTTAGCCAATGCTCGCTCTGATAAGTTTGGTTTATGTGAAACTTTTCTATTCATGATTAGCGAGCTCATCATTGGTATATAAGTTAAGGATAAAAGGAATGCTCCTAATAACGCAAAGGCTACTGTCTGTGCCATTGGTGTAAACATTTTTCCTTCAATTCCTTGTAATGTCAAGATTGGGATATAAACGATTAAGATAATGATTTGACCGAATACAGCACTGTTCATCATTTTTGAAGCTGACTGTACAACAGTTTTATTCATATCCTCTTGTTTCAAATTGACTATCTTCTTGAACTTGGCGTTGTGGGAGAACTGGTGCAAGACGGCTTCCACAATAATAACGGCTCCGTCAATGATTAGCCCGAAGTCTAATGCTCCCAAACTCATCAAGTTTCCACTTACTCCAAAGAGGTTCATCATAGAGATAGCAAATAGCATTGCCAACGGAATTACAGATGCTACTAAAAGCCCTGCTCTGAAGTTTCCTAAAAATAATACCAACACTAATACTACGATTAATGCACCTTCTGTTAGGTTTCGTTGAACTGTACCAATGGCATTTTTAACCATTTTAGTACGGTCAAGGAATGCTTCAATAACAACTCCTTCGGGAAGTGTCTTTTGTATTTCAGCTACTTTTGCTTTTACATCCTGAATTACCTCGTTACTATTTGCTCCTTTTAGCATCATAACAACAGCACCAGATACCTCTCCTTGGTCGTCAAAAGTCATTGCACCGTAGCGCGTAGCACTACCAATTTTTACTTTGGCAACGTCTCTTATTAGCAAAGGAAGTTCTGTTTGCTTAGAAGTAATAGCAATGTTTTCAATGTCTGCAATATTCCCAACTAATCCTTCTGTACGGATATAAAGTACAGTAGGTCCTTTCTCAATATAAGCACCTCCTGTATTTTCGTTGTTGTTTTCTAAGGCTTGAAATACATCGTTTATTGTAATACCGTAAGCATCTAATTTATTAGGATTAATGGCAATTTCGTATTGCTTTAATTTACCCCCAAAACTACTTACTTCAGCTACCCCTTTTACGGTAAGTAACTGACGGCGTACTACCCAATCTTGGATTGTACGTAGCTCAGTAAGGTCATATTTATCTTCATATCCTTTTTCAGGGCGTACTACATATTGATATATTTCCCCTAATCCAGTAGAGATAGGGCCTAATTCTGGTTGACCAATTCCTTGTGGAATTTCACTTTGAACTTGTTGTAGTCGTTCTCCAACTTGTTGACGTGCCCAATAGATATCAACATTATCGTCAAAAACAATTGTTACTAATGACAATCCGAAACGAGAAAAGCTTCGAATGCTCTTCATTCCTGCGATATTGCTATTAGCTTGTTCAATTGGGAAAGTAACAAGTCTTTCTATATCAGTTGCACCATAAGAAGGAGCAACTGTGATTACTTGTACTTGGTTATCTGTAATATCTGGTACAGCATCAATAGGTAATTTAGTTACTTGAAAGATACCAATACCAATTAGCGCAAATACAAATAGCGCAATGATGAGTTTATTCTTTACAGAAAACTCAATAATTTTATTTAACATGATTATTGTCTGTTAATACATTAATAATGAATAACATTCATAGCTAATTGTTTCATAGCAATTATACTACGAAAGAATATTCGTTTGAAAATTCGATATGTATTAACAGTGTTTAGGCGGTTGCCAAATAGAAGATAGGTAGTTACTCTCGATAGCATCTTCATCGAAAGCGTGTACTTTATTGTGGTTTGTATTAAATTTAAGACGATTAATTTTAATAACGGGAGTAGGGGTTACAATCCCTACAAAAGAAATAATATGTGCGTGAGAAACAAAAGGTAGTTTCTCATCTACTGGGTCGCCAATTTCTTTGTGGCTTTCGCTATAGTGAATTTGAAGAAAACCCCAAATACTCAAATTAGCGTCATTTGTTTTGTGCTCAACATAGTGCTCAACTAAAATAGGAAACTTCAACAGCTGACCGAACTCAGTTGTTGAAACTAAGAATAATAGCATAAAAAATATGGCAATTACCTTTCTCACTTTAATTGGATTATTGATTAGCATTTGATACTTACAAAGTTAAGCATTCTTTGTTAAAAGCTGGCGCAAGATACTAATTTGTACTTATTCAAAGTAAGCATACCCTTTACTTCTAATAAAATTCTAATGATTGTTGAAAGTTGTTTTTCAACAATCATTTATACCAAGCTCTGTATTAAAAATTTAGAGCTGTTTTTTTGTGTTTCTTGTTGAAGAATTTGGAGTTCTTAGTAATGACTTCAAAGTGTTTAGAAATTAATTCTTCTCCGTATCTACCTTGCAATGCTTGCCATTGTTCGTTTGTTAGGGGAACAAAGGCTAAGGTGTCAGAACCTTTTGATACTTTGCAAAAGCGTATTTCATACGTTGGTTGTAATAATTCATTCAACCAAATAATCGTATCATCCAAATCAACAATGATGCGTTGGTGTATTTTACCTTGATAAGAAACAAATAGTTCAAGTTCTTCATTTGGTCGGTCTTCAATTTTAGCTGCTAAAGAGCCTGTTTCAAGACATTCTTCTATGAAGTCAACGATAGCATCGTCATATTCTCTCCAATCTACCCAGAAAACAAGGTCTTTTCCTATTGCATAAAAATCGTCATAACTTTCTGTTTCGAAGTACTTTTCTAATTTTAAAAGTTTGTTTTGCATAATGTGATAAATTAGTTTTTTGAATACTATTATAAGATACGAAATAAAAGAATAAAAGTCAATCTTTTAAAGTGGTTTATATCGCTTGATAATCTGGATAGAACGCATCTGTTTGGATAGCAAAGAGTTTGCCAAGAAAGGTTTTTATTCTTGGGCAATTAGGATAGCTATTATTATGCGTTGTGCTCGTTGAAAGGCTCAAAGTTTCGTTCATCAAATGATTCTGTAAGTACATCTGCAGAACAAAGCCACTCTATCGTTTCGGCCAGTGTTTCTCCTGTTTTAAAGATTGTTTCTTCATGTCGAGGTAAGATATAGTAGTTGTTTTGCAAGTAAATGATTTCATCTCCGTCAAAGGTATCACCAATGCAGACTGCTTGTTGAACTTGCTCTTTTGTAAGGATATCTTTTCCCTCGTCCCAAAAGTAATATTCGGAAATTCGACTTAACCAATCATTGTGACCTTCAGCTATTTTAGTAGGAAGATAAATTCGGATGTATGTACCTCCCAAAATACCCTCTCCATATTTTGTAATGAAATCAACATAGCCAGATTCAAATGTAAACGACAATGCATCCTCGCAGTCTTTTATAGATGTAGGTTGAGGTAAATTTAGTGTATCACTTCCTGTTAAGTAATTGGGTATAATGCTGTAATTGTAAAAAGACATCTTAGCTACTATAAAAATTTGTTTTCAATATCATTTAATCCTTTTCTAAATTCTGTTTGTACAGCATATTGTTCTGTAGCAGAAATAGGTTTTTTAAAAGATTCCTCTATATTTTTTCCTTCTACTGTCCATAAGGGAGGAGTTAAACTAAACACTTCGTCAAGTTTTAATGTTTTTACGTCCTCTTGCCAATTTGTCCATCTGAAGTCTTGGTAGAATTGGTCTACATTATCTGATAAGAAGAATTGTATGAGTTGTGAGTAGCCTACATCTAATGGTTCGTAATCTAAAGTATCAGGTGCGAAATAGTAAATCATTCCAAGGTCTTCGCCAAGTGCTCCTCCGTTGATACAAAAGTGTCCACCTATCGCATCAATTGCAATAATAAGTAAGCCTTTGTTTTGTTTATTGTTACAAATGGTTTTGCCATCATTCCAAGTTAGAATAGAAGGAATTAGGTCATTATGTCCTCCTCCGAATATTTTTATCCAACCATTGTCAATGATTAATCCACCTGATTCATAGATAATCGCACCCATTGTAGCGCGGGTGGTTACTTGTAAGTTTACCAAAGTTTGCTCTGCAATTTCTTGTGAGCTTTTGGTTAATATCGTTACTGTTCTTGGCGATTCTGAAATCCATTGTTGAATTAATGGCCATGCAGCATCATTTGTATCTATTAATTCTTGAAGAGTACGCATATAAAAAATGTTTCAAGAATTAAAGATAGGTAATTATGACAAGTATGTAATAATTTTAAGAATTTAAATTGTAAACTACTCATCCTGTGATTTGTAGTTTACAATAGTGTAAAATAGGTTGGTTGTCTTTTTTACTTATAAGTCTGCAATTGCATCAGGAATTGGCATATAAACATACAAGATAGATTTGACAGAGAATACAACTAATATAAGTAGTACAAAAATACTGGCAATCGCTATCTTTTTAGAAGAGAGTTGCAATGCAGCAATATCTAACGTAAGGCTAAAAAGGAAAGCAACAGGCAATAATATTTTAAAATAACTAATGCTTGGGAAAAAGAATATTCCTAAAGTGATTATTGAAAATAATAATGCACCGATGCTCAATAGGGGACTTTTGCTCGATTCTTGGTTGATTGTGTTCATCTCTTTTTAAAATTTTGATTAGAACTAACTAAAAGATTCTTTTAATGAGTTTTAATACTACAAAACTATGCCAAATTATTTTAAATTAAAAGTTTTAACATTTCAAAGTGTTTTACTTTTCATTTTTATATAATAAAAAGTTTTTATTTATCTCTATTTGTGAATTTAATATATAAAGCAATAGACAATATGTGTGAAAAAGAAACGCCACCTTATAAAAGTGGCGTTTTGTGATTTATATTATTGCTTTAATTTAAGCACGTTAGAGCAGATTAATATCCTGATGACATTGCTGCGGCTGCGCCTCCCATTCCTATTAAACCAAGTAAAATAATTAGAATAATGAAGCCTATAAAGGAAATTACTAATCCTGCTATAGCAAATCCTCTTGGATTTTTAAAGATACCAATAGCTGAGAATACTACTCCTAAAAGCCAAAGTATTTGACCTAAAAAAGGAATCCAACATAAAACAATTGCTATGATTGAAAGAATAAATCCTGCCAATCCTAAATTGTTTTTCTGTGGTACGTTTACATAAATTGGTTGAGCATAGCCTTGATAATTTTGTTGATTATGGGGTGGCTGTTGTGTGTTAATGTTCCCATTAGGGGCATTTTCTTGAGATGAAAATGATTGGTTATTTTCTTCCATAGTGTGTTTTGGTTTTTATTATGTAAACCAAATATAGGTTTTATTATATGTTTTTTTAAGATAAAACTAAGTTAATTGTTGTTTTGTGGGTTGTAAAGGAGATAAATAAAAGGAGTTTATCAGTTTGAAAAAGGAGGAGAAGAAAGGGAGTTTCTGGCACAATGCTGGCACTTTTCTGGCACTTTGGCCTTTAAAACCGCGGGTTTTGTGGAGTAATATGCCGGTGTTGTGGAAGAATGGTGCCTTGATAGGTTGAGTATTCTAATTTATAGTGATGATGGGGCATAAAAAAAGTGGGCTTAATTCTTGTGAATTAAGCCCACTTCTGTATTGTAATATGCAATTTCCGATGAACGGATATGTTATTGATAAGGTTGATTAAAGCGGAATGTTTCCGTGTTTGCGTTTAGGCAAATCAACTTCTTTGTTTTCAAGCATTGCAAATCCTTTCAACAGTTTTCTTCTTGTCTCATTTGGCAAGATTACTTCGTCGATGAATCCGCGTTGTGCAGCTCTATATGGTGTTGCAAATTTTTCTGCGTATTCTGCTTCTTTTTCAGCAAGTTTAGCTGCTGGGTCTGCGGCTTCTGATATCTCTTTTTTGAAGATGATTTCACTCGCTCCTTTAGCTCCCATTACTGCAATTTCAGCATTTGGCCATGCAAAGTTTAAATCTGCACCAATGTGTTTTGAGTTCATTACGTCATAAGCTCCTCCATAGGCTTTACGCGTAATTACTGTTACTTTTGGTACAGTAGCTTCGCTTAATGCATATAGCAATTTAGCTCCGTGAACGATAATTCCATTCCACTCTTGGTCTGTTCCTGGTAAGAAACCTGGTACGTCAACCAAGACTAACAACGGGATATTGAAAGCATCACAAAAACGCGTGAATCTCGCTGCTTTGATTGAACTATTTACGTCTAAACACCCTGCTAAGAACATTGGATTGTTTGCAACGATACCAACGCTTTTTCCTCCTAAACGAGCAAATCCAACTACGATGTTTTCTGCGTAGTCTTTGTGGATTTCATAGAAAGAGTCTTCGTCAATGATATTGTGAATAACTTCTTTCATATCATACGGCTTGTTTGAGCTCTCAGGAATGATAGTGTCTAATCCTGGTCTGTATTCTTCGCCAAGTGTATATGGTAAGTCATACGCTTTCTCAGAGTTGTTTTGAGGAATGTATGACAATAGTTTTTTCAAGTCTTCTAAGCAGGCTACGTCATTTGCTGAGGTAGTATGTGCAACTCCTGATTTGGTAGAATGCGTGCTTGCTCCTCCAAGTTCTTCAGATGTTACTTCTTCGTTTGTTACTGTTTTTACAACACTTGGTCCTGTAACAAACATATAACTCGACCCTTCTACCATCATTGTAAAGTCTGTCATGGCAGGTGAGTAAACTGCTCCTCCTGCACAAGGTCCCATAATCGCAGAGATTTGAGGGATTACTCCTGATGATTGTACGTTGCGTAAGAAGATGTCTGCATATCCTCCTAATGAGCGAACTCCTTCTTGAATACGTGCTCCTCCTGAGTCATTTAACCCAATCATTGGTGCTCCCATTTTGACAGCCATATCCATTACTTTGCAAATTTTTTCTGCATGAGTTTCTGATAATGCTCCTCCAAATACGGTAAAGTCTTGTGCGAATAGGTAAACTAAACGCCCGTTGATTGTTCCATAGCCTGTAATTACTCCATCTCCGTGATATACTTCTTTGTCCATGCCAAAGTCTGTAGTACGGTGAGTAACAAGCATTCCTATTTCTTCAAAGGAACCTTCGTCAAGTAAGTATTCAACTCTTTCTCTTGCTGTTAGTTTGCCTTTGCTATGTTGTGTATCTATTCTCTTTTGGCCTCCACCGAGTTTTGCTTGAGCCTGAAGATCTTGTAGTTTTGTTATTTTCGGATTCATAGTAATTAGTTTGGTAAGCGAAGTGATTTTTGGTCTTCTAAATATTGTTTTAATGCAATGTAAGCTGCTACTTGAGCCTCGTCTTTGTACTCTTCTTTAATCAAGTCTCCGTTGTAATATTTCTTAACGAAGTTTGTATCGAAGTGCCCATCGCGAAAGGCTTCGTGTTCCATAACAAATTTTCCAAAAGGCAATGTTGTTTCAATTCCCTTTACTTTGTAATCATGGATAGCTTCTAACATTGTTTCAATAGCTTCTTCTCTTGTCTTTCCAAAAGTGATTAGCTTTGCCAACATTGGGTCATAATAGATAGGAACATCCATTCCTTCTTCTATACCGTTATCTACTCTAATACCAGGTCCTTTTGGAAGTTTGTAAACTTCTAAATTACCAACACTTGGCAAGAAATCGTTTAAGGGGTCTTCTGCATAGATTCTCAGTTCTACTGCATGTCCTTGTATTTTTAAATCGTCTTGTGTGAAAGGTAACTTTTCTCCTCTGGCAATGCGTATTTGCATTTCAACTAAGTCTAACCCTGTAATTAATTCTGTTACGGGATGCTCTACTTGTAAACGCGTATTCATTTCAAGGAAGTAGAAGTTCTTGTTTTCGTCTAATAAAAACTCAACTGTACCTGCTCCTACATAATCACAAGATGCGGCAACTTTCACTGCTGCTTCTCCCATTTGTTTACGTATTTCTGGTGTTAGTACAGCAGAAGGTGCTTCTTCTACTACTTTTTGGTGACGACGTTGGATACTACATTCTCTTTCAAACAAGTGTACGATATTACCGTGTTTGTCTGCTAATATTTGTATTTCTATGTGTCTTGGCGAACCAATATATTTCTCTATAAAAACGGAACCATCTCCAAAAGCATTTGTTGCTTCTGATATGGCACGGTGCATTTGTGCTTCAAAGTCTTCTTCTTTTTCAACAACGCGCATTCCTTTTCCTCCACCACCTGCTGAGGCTTTGATAAGGATAGGAAAACCGATTTCTTTGGAAATAGACTTCGCTTTTTCAATGTCTGTGATTGCTTCGTCTAATCCGGGTACCATTGGAATGTTGTAAGCTTTTACTGTTTCTTTTGCAGCAAGTTTGCTTCCCATAATTTCAATAGCGTGGGAGTTAGGTCCGATAAATGTAATACCGTTCTTCTCACAAGCTAATGCGAAAGTTACGTTTTCACTTAAAAAACCATATCCTGGATGTACTCCATCTACGTTTAGTGATTTGGCAACTTCTATGATTTTGTCGCCTAATAAATATGATTGATTTGAGGGTGCCTCTCCAATACAAACAGCTTCATCAGCCATTTTTACGTGAGGTGCCATACGGTCTGCAGTTGAATATACAGCCACTGTCTTTATTCCCATTTTCTGAGCTGTTTCCATGATACGAACAGCTATTTCGCCACGGTTGGCAACTAATATTTTTTTCATTTTTACTCGAATTCAATTAGAACTAATCCTTTGTCAACTGTATCTCCTTTAGCTACGTTGATTGCTTTGATTTTTCCACTTCTTGGAGAGGTTAAATTGTTTTCCATTTTCATGGCCTCCAAAATAAGTAAGTTGTCATTCTCAGCTACTTCTTGACCAACTTCTACATTTATTTCTAAAATAAGACCTGGCATTGGTGCTTTTACGGAGTTAACTTGCTTAGCAGTATTTAGTGAAAAACCTAAGTCTTTGATTAGTTTATCAAGTTCGGTTTGAATGTTTACGGAATAAGCGTTGCCGTTTACAACAACGTCATAGTGTTTGTGATTGAATTGTGAAGATGCGATTTCTACTTCGTATGATTTATTGTTTTTGAGTACATGGTACGCAGCAGCCCCGACTTTAGCAGCATTAATGTCGTCCTGTAATAAATTTGTGCTCTCAAAAACAGTATCATCATTAACTTTAAGTTGATACGTTTTTTTCATTATGTAAATAGTTTTTGGTACTTGTAAATATAATTAAATGTTATAGATGGGCAACTTTAATTACGAGTAATTTATTTTTTTACCCTATTGGGTGTGAAATACCTATAAAAATGTAATGAAAAAGGCTTTGAATTAGAATAAATCCAAAGGTTGAGTCTAAAAAAGGAGGGTGCTAAACTAAAAAAGCCCTTTCAAATCTGAAAGGGCTTCGGGTTTATGTTTTAAAAACAACGGAATGTTTTTTATTCTTCATCGTTTTGAAGTGCATTCCATCCTTGTGCTTTTAATGGAATTTTAGTGTTTGCTCGTGTGATTAAGTGAACACCTTCTTTTTCTTCTGTTAAGTGTCCAATTACGGTTAGATTTGGGTTTCCTTTAATCTTGTCGTAATCTTCCATTTTCATTGTGAACAATAACTCGTAATCTTCTCCTCCATTGATAGCCATTGTAGTTGCGTCAATGTTGAATTCTTCACAGGTGTTGATAAACTGAGGGTCAAGAGGTAATTTGTCTTCAAAGACATTACATCCTACTTTTGATTGTTTACAGATGTGCATGATCTCTGATGATAATCCGTCTGAAATGTCAATCATAGAAGTTGGTTTTACACCTAAATCAGCTAATAACTGTTTGATATCTGTACGTGCTTCTGGCTTTAACTGTCTTTCGATGATGTACTCGTAAACTGTTAAGTCAGGTTGACTGTTAGGGTTTACCAAGAATACTTGTTTTTCTCTCTCAAGAACTTGTAATCCCATATAGGCTGCTCCGATATCTCCTGTTACAACTAATAAGTCGTTGTCGTTAGCACCATCTCTATAGATTAGCTCGTCTTCTTTTGCTTTACCAATAGCTGTTACACTTATGATTAATCCTTTTTGTGATGAGGTTGTATCTCCTCCAATTAGGTCAACTTTATAGTATTTACAAGCTAAGTTGATTCCTTCATAAAGTTCTTCTAATGCTTCTAATGGAAAGCGGTTAGATACGGCAATAGAAACTGTAATTTGAGTTGGTACAGCGTTCATGGCGCAGATATCTGAGATGTTGACAACTACTGCTTTGTATCCTAAGTGTTTTAAGGGTGAATAAGAAAGGTCGAAATGTACGCCTTCAACTAATAAATCTGTAGAAACAACTACTTTATCACCTGCAAAATCAAGTACTGCTCCATCGTCTCCAATTCCTTTGTTTGTAGAAGATTGCTCGATTGTAAAGTTCTGAGTTAACTGCTCGATTAAGCCAAACTCACCTAAGTGTCCTAAATCTGTTTTAGACTGGTTTTTATTTTCGATCATTGTATTTATTCTTATTTAGAGAGGCAAAGGTAAAAAGAAAAGGCGATAGATTTTTTTCTATCGCCTTTTTCTGTTATAAGTTAGGTCTTCTAAACCTTTTGAAATTACTGTTGTAAGTATTAAACTCCTCTTTTAAAGTAGTGTAATAACTTGGGTCTTCATCTTCTACAATCTGAAGAAGCTGACGCCATATTTCAATGTCTGTGACAATGTCATTACCGTAGTAATCCATATCTTCTAAATTTAATGACTTGTAATAGTCTAAAGCTTCTTTGCTTTTTTGAATTAATTCTTTCGCTGTTTGACGAGCTTTTTCTTTTTCTCCTACTTTGTAGTATCCTTCTACAAATGGGTGAACTAATTCGTATAAGCCGTAATATTTGATTGGCATATTAGTCATTGCGATATCAATAACTTCTTTTGCTTTATCTTTTTTGTTTTCTTCAATCAATTGATCCATTAAGCGAGCAAGATTGATTCTGTAGCTTACAGCATTACGTCTTGTTTGTGGGTCGTGGTAGATTTTATCACTACCCATATTACCCCAATACCATTTTTTAACTGTTTCAAACATTCTGTCTGCATCAATAGAACCTCTGTCTAATGGATGAGTGCTTTCCGTTGGCGATTTAATAGGAACTAATTTATAAACTAATCCATTTAGTTGTAAGTAGTCTTTCATCCAAATGAAATCGTCGTCATTCCAGCTACCTCCTGAGAAGTAAATAGGTCTTTCCCAGTTGTTATTAGCAACAATGTCTAACATGATTAAGCGGTGTTTGTAAATCGCTTGATCTGTAATGTCAATGTCTAATTTTGATACAATAGAATCTCTTAAATATGGAGATACAATATTGTTTTTAGCAATTATTGCACTGTCAACTGGTATAGTTATTTTGTTTGTAGGGGCTAAGTAAAGTGTAGTTCCAGCCTCAGTTTTCATCTTTGTTCTATCATCGTCAGAACGGATGAAGTTTAGGAATGATTTTACATCAACTCTTTCGTCAATCATGTGATTGATAAGAATTGCTTCACGTTTGTTACCTACATATTGGTCATGTGTAAATGAAATTGGCAATGGTTCAGATTCATAAGCTTTTGCTTTCATTTGGTCGATATACCAATCTAAAGGCAATAAACTTGTACATACTACACGAACGTCTGTACGGTATCCTTCTACATCTTGTAAGTACCAAAGTGGGAAGGTGTCGTTATCTCCAATGGTAAATAAGATAGCATTAGGGTCACATGAATCTAAGTAAGCTCGTGCATTTGCTAATGCTGTGTAGCGGTTTGAACGGTCGTGGTCATCCCAGTTTTGTTGTGCCATTAATACAGGAGCAGCTAAAAGTGCTACAGCTAATACAGCTGGTCCTGCTATTTTAGGACTAACGTATTTTTTAAGTCCATCATAGATAGCAAATACTCCAAAACCAATCCATATAGCAAATACATAGAATGCAGGAACTACAGCATAGTCTCGTTCACGAGGTTCAAATGGTCTCTCGTTTAAGAATATTTTTAAAGCGATACTTGTAAACAAGAATAGCACTAAAAGTACCCAAAACATCTTAGGGTCTTTTCTAAAGTTGTAAATAAACCCGATTAATCCTAAGATAAAAGGCAAGAAGAAATAAGTGTTTCTTCCTTTGTTTTCTAATACATCAGAAGGAAGATTACTTTGTGAACCTAAGCGAATTTCATCTAAAAATGTGATACCACTTAACCAGTTACCATGTTGTAAGTCTCCTTGTCCTTGGATGTCGTCTTGACGTCCTACGAAGTTCCACATCAAATATCTCCAAAACATATAGCCAAATTGGTAATCAACCATATAAACCATATTGTCAGAGAATGAAGGGACTTCGATTTCTAAGTATTGTCCGTATTGATCTAAGAATTTGTCTAAGCCTTCAATACCAATTTCTCCAGTTGCTAATCCTTCTTTTACGCCTTTTACAAGCTCATTTAATTGAGGGTCATCGTATTTTGGATTCGGATGAAAATTTAAAGGTTTTGAATAACGCATGTAGTTAATACGGTGGTTGCGATCTGTACTCCACATTCTTGGGAAGAACCCTTTATGTGTTTCATCAAAGTTTTGTCCCGCATTTTTCCATTCGTTTACTACAACGTATTGACCTGTTTTATAATCACGTTCGTAGTTTGGCTTGTCGTCTTTCCAAGGATTACGACTGTCTAAACCAACATATTTTTTGGTAAAATAAGAGTCATAAAATATACTTTCATCACCGTATTGTTCACGTTGGTAGTAAGCTAATAACTCCGCAGCATCAGATGGTGTATTTTCGTTAATTACAACATTTGCGTTGGCACGAATAGGCAACATTACCCAGCTCGTAAGCCCAATACAGATGAATAATAACGAAAGGATAATAGTATTTGCAGTTACCTTGTTTTTCTTCTCAGTGTATTTTAAACCAATAACAAAGAAAGCTACAATAGCTAAGAAAGCTATGATTGTTCCACTGTTGAAAGGTAGCCCTAAACTGTTTACCATAAAGATTTCTGTCTTTCCAAAGAACGCTAAAAGCTTAGGGAACAAGAAGGCAAATAAGAAGAATAAAACTGCAACAGCAGCTATATTACCAATGATAAAGTTCTGGATTGTAATTTTTTTATACTTCTTGAAGAAGTAAAGTAAAGCAATTGAAGGAACTGTTAGTAATGCCATTAAGTGAACTCCAAATGAGCATCCAATAACTAACGAGATTAAAAGTAACCATCTGTTTCCTTTTGGTTGGTCTAAATCGTCATACCATCTTAATCCAAGATAGAGTAGTAGTGAGATTAAGAACATTGCAGAGGCGTAAACTTCGGCTTCTACAGCACTAAACCAAAAACTATCAGAAAAAGTAAAAGCTAATGAACCAATAGCAGCACTTCCTAATACAACAATGGCATTCATATTTGTCCACTCAGAGTGAGATGAAACAATCTTCTTTAAAATATTGGAAATAGACCAATACATGAAAAGAATTGTAAACGCACTTGAGAGTACAGCTACCATGTTTACCATCAAGGCTACTTTGTCAGGTGAAGTTGCGAACATCGAAAAGAACGCTCCTAACATTTGGTAAAAAGGTGCTCCAGGAGGGTGACCTACCTGTAGCTTAGCAGAAGTTGCTATATATTCTCCTGGATCCCAGAAGCTCACAGTAGGTTCTACTGTCAATGTGTAAGTGATTAATGCGATTAGAAAGCAAAGCCAACCACCTATAATATTCCACTTCTTGTAATTGAATGTCAACATATTTGTAATTACTTGATATATTTATAGTTTGTACTTACAAAGAAAAGATTTTTTTCGAGTTGCTTAAAGAAATTAGAAAAATTTAATTTTTTTTAATTGAAAAGTTTGCAGGATATAAAAAATGTGCTACTTTTGCATCCGCATTGACAAAGTAATTGCGCTTTTAAATGTTTGGTACTGGCCTATGGTGTAATGGTAACACAGCTGATTTTGGTTCAGTCGTTCTAGGTTCGAGTCCTAGTAGGCCAACGAAAGCCTCTTGAGAAATCAAGAGGCTTTTTTTATGCGTTAAATTTATATGTTAAAATTTTCTTATCGTATCATTGACAATGAATACTTTACGTTTTTAGGGAGATAATTAACTATAAAAAGTTTAAATATTATTTGCAAGAATAGAAAAATGTGCTAATTTTGCCCTCGCATTGAAGAAGTAATAACGCTTTTGAAATGATAGGTACTGGCCTATGGTGTAATGGTAACACAGCTGATTTTGGTTCAGTCGTTCTAGGTTCGAGTCCTAGTAGGCCAACAAAAGCCTCTTGAGAAATCAAGAGGCTTTTTTTATTGTGATAAGTCAAGTGGTATTTATATAAAAAGAGAGAGGTCAGATATTAATCTGACCTCTCTCTCTCTTTATTAGTTGTGATCTTTAAAATTAGGTTTTCTCTTTTCTAAGAAAGCTGTAGTTCCTTCTTTAAAGTCTTCTGTTTCGAAACATTCTCCAAAGTTTTTAATTTCCTCGTGGAAACCATTCACGTTTTCTTTGAAGTTAGCATTAATTGATTTGATTGCTTTGCTAATCGCAGAAACTGAATTAGAGGCGATTTTATAAGCTATCTTCTTTGTGAAGTCTAATAACTCGCTTTGCTCTACTACGTGGTTTACTAAGCCGTAATTTAGTGCTTTCTCTGCGTCAATCATCTCTGCAGTCATAATCATTTCCATTGCACGCCCTTTTCCA
>JASLGC010000051.1 GCA_030150335.1 Flavobacterium sp. | reverse complement strand
CTATATTGCTGATGCGGTGTTTCTGTTTTAAAGGGGTGCTTGTTGTCAATAGCGTTCGTTTCTATCGAGGTTGATGAGTCTTGGATAATACCAAATGCGTCATTGATTGATATAATCTTGTTTAAATCCTCATCTTTTGGGTGCTCGATAAGTTCTGTTGTCCATGGTAGTTTGCTAAATACTTTTTCTTTTGTATTTTCAAGAGCCTCATTAATGATGATGTCATTATTCTCAAGAGCCTCAATTTTATCTATTGTTTGGGAATCCCTGTGCTGTAGCTCTTGTAGTATAGTGGTTGTGTTTTCTAAATCAGTTGTTGTAGAAGTGGGAGCATCTTGTTTATTTCGTTCCTCAAACTTTTGAGTAATCATTCGCTTTTGCGTTAACTCATATTCTTCTCTCTCTTTCTTTTGGTGTACAATTTCTAATTGTTGGTCATATTCCAAACGTAGCGAGAGGTCGCTCAGGACATCATAGGCTTTTTGAATGCGTGAAAACACAGCTTGGGCTTGAGTATTTTCTTTTTGTTTATCAGAAGTATAAGTGGTTGACAACTCTCGGAATTTAGATTCTATTTCCCAGCTTGTCGCACGTTTTGTAAGTCCTAATGTTTCGTAATAATTGTTCAAGATAATAAAGCGTTTTATCGATGATAAAAATTGTTGAATATAAATGTAAGTCTTATTTGGTTGATATAATGAGTAGTAGGTTACTTTTTTAAAATGACGAATTATCAATTGTGTGGTTTCAAGAAATTAGGGTTTATTAAAACCTAACATAATGTTATATAATAAAATAGGGGAATTAGAATATTTGCAGTCTTATAAAGTAGATGTTCAAGTATGAGAAATAAAGCTGTAAGTAGGAACAAATTACAAGGTAGCTTTTATAGCGTTAATGATTTTAGATGAAACAAAGAATATTTATTCAAAAGATAGATAAAGGATGTCGTTGTTTGCTATTTATCGAATGGAGGATAAATTGAAAAAGTGATAGACCGGTATAATTTGAACAGAGTAGTTGTTATTCAGCGTTAGTCTAAAGGTAATTTTTAATTGTAAAATAAGTATATCCAACAAGAAATGAAAATAATGAAACCAAGATTTTTTCAGCGTGTATTAGGAGTTGTATTCTTAATCCCTATGCTATTAAGTACCTGTCTTGTAAGTGCACAAGTGGAGGTTGATTTTAAACCAAGATTATCACCAAATGCGCCTGCGCCTTTTAGCAATGTAGAGAATTATAAGGTTCAAGGAGATTTTAAAATGATTGGAAATAAAAACCTTACTCTTAAAGTTTATGATGATTATCTCAATAATAATTTTAAGAGTATGATTTATGTAAATGTTGATGATGAATATGATACTTGGAACTCGTCTTCGGCAGAATTAGCTATAGAAGAAGGTTGTCATGAGATTTTATTTGCAGGACTGTATTGGACAGGAAGTGCCCACAAGGGAGAGCCAATGGAACAAGACTATAGTAGTCCTATGGTTTTTGAAGGGGTAAGAAAGGATAGCCAAGGGAATATAACAGGAAGAAAAGACTTTGATAAGCGTAAGGTTAGGCTTAGAAAGGAAGGTAATCCTTATGTAGATGTTTGGGCTCAAAATAGCGAGATATTATATCCAGATAGATTGCAATACCAAAACATTTTCGTAGGCTATGCAGATGTTACAGATTATGTTAGAGAGCATGGAGCAGGAAACTATTTTGTAGGAGATATGGCATTGTTAGAAGATTATAGTAATGTACTTAGTTTGTTTGGAGGATGGGGAATGGTTGTTGTTTATCAAGCTCCTGGGATGAAATGGAGAGATATTACTGTATTTGATGGATACGCATTTATGAAAGTTGTACTTGGTGCCTTGCCAATTGAAGAAAAACTACCTATATCAGGCTTTAGAACTGCTCAAAGTGGAGATGTAAATGTTACTCTTGGTGTTATGGCAGCTGAAGGTAACGTGGCTACGCCTACCGATTTTATAGCTATTTTAAATGCAGATAAAAATGCTTATATACGACTTAAACATGGTGCGAATCAAATTGATAACTTTTTTAACTCGAGTATATATAATGGAGGAACAAAGAGAAATCCTATGGAAAAAAATAACCTGGGGATTGATATTGCAAAGTTTGATTTAGATAATAAGAACAAACAAATTTTAGGGAATAATATGACATCCACAGAGTTTTTATATGGGACCGAGAAAGATGACTATTGTATATTTAGTGTCGTGTTTGCCGTAGATGCATATTTCCCTCAAATACATGTAGATAATAACTCTACTAATCCAGGAGTGGCAAATGGTGGAACTGTGCAGCCAGGAGATGTTTTAGATTTTGAAGTTAATGTGAAAAATGTGGGAGAAGAGGCTGTTGTTGATGGTAAGGTTACGTTGGAGTTGCCATGGAATACATATTATCTTGGGTCAGATAAAGACGGAGATGTTATTTGGAGTCCACCTGCAGGGGCACCTGATGGAGCAACTAAAGAAAAAACATTAGGAGGAACGTTGGTATGGAATATAAACGATATTGCAAAACCAAATTCACCTGACGATATACTGCATAAGTTGAAATATCAACTAAAAGTTTTGGATGACACTTGGCTGTTAAAAGGTTCAAATTGTGGTTTGAATTTAGAAATTAAAGGTACAGTTCAAGGAAAAGGAGTTATTTCTAATGATAATTTTAATACAGGTATTGTTAGTGGGTTAAATGCTGCATGTGGTAACGCGCCAATTTATGGACCGTTTGTCAGTACAATAAAATTAGACGACACAGCTCAATTAGTTAGTAAAGGCTATCCTTATGGAACGAAGTTTTATGATGGAATACCTGGCTCAGCTGGAGTAAATGAAGTGGACCAAGCAACTGTGGATCAAGCTGGTAATCATGGTGTGTATTACGCTGTATTTCCAAGTATGGATGCTTCTTGTTACTCGAAGTTAGATTTGTCGGAACTATATATTTCAACAAAACCTAATGTTTCTGACATAACACATTGTGATTTAAATGCACCAATATCGTATGCGAGTCATCAGTTGTCTCCTGAAGGAGCAAGCCGTGGTTATGAATTGTTATACTTTACGTCGCCTACTGCTTTAACTCCTTTGGATGAAGCACCTGCAATGTTGATTCCAGGGATACATAACTATTATGCTACAGAAGGTATTCGCAATAAAGAAAATTCGTATCCAGGTGAAAGAGTACTTTTTAAAATCTCTGTAACTACTCCATTGACGTTTGATGAAAATATTGATGATTTTGATGTTTGTGTTGGCGAAGATAAAACGGTAGAAATTAAACCAAGTTATATATCTAGAGTTCACTGGGAATATTTAGATAAACAATCTGGTAAGTACGTAACTTTAGACAACTCTGTTTTTAATGGACTAATTATAATTAATTATACGAAGTTGACGATTAGAAAAGCAACGAGAGAGATAGATGGACTAAAAGTTAGAGCGGTTGTTACCAGTCCTACTGCAGATTGTTCAGCTACATCAAATGAAGTAGAGATAAAGGTTAAAGGCTGTGAAATGCCAGTAAACCCAAATATTAGAATGAAGATGTCTAACAAGTAATAAGGCTGTACGCTTAGATAGGTGTTTAGCATAGATGAAGTATAAGAAAAACGAGTCTTTTCGGTGTAAAAGACTCGTTTTTTCGTTTTACAAAGCTATTTGTACCTTTCTTTTTTAAAGGTTATGAAGATGTAATAACGTTTTGAAAAAAAAGATTAAACATGTTTATTGATTGTCTTACGGAATGATTGCCTGTAAGATAAAATAGATGGGTTTATTGTGTTGGGGGCAAACAAAATAAGAGAGTATCAAGTAAGCATTGTTTGTCAAACTCTATAATACTTAGGTATTCCATCAAGAGAGGTGATTAGTATTCAAATTAGAGCTTTATATATGTTCTCAGGCTTAATTCTGTCGTTTAATGATATGCGTATTGAAAAAGCTAATTAATAGCATTAAACGATTTATAATTACATTGTTTATGGCTAAATAAGTGAGTAAAAATAGGTCTGTAATTACTAAAGGTATTAAATGTTGTTCTGAAGATTTTAATTAGATATTTCTTTGTTTTAATGTACTGCTACATTGTAAATTTTGGAGTATTTCTATGTCAAAAGAAGTTGGTGTCCATCTGATTTATTTTTTTTATCAATAAGAATAATATTTGATTTTCGAATAGCTTTCTTTCTCTTGTTTACACAGGATGTATTCTGTTTAAAAAAGACACACTAATAATGTATTAAATGCCTGAAAACAAGAGTGTAACGTTTATAGGTTGTTAAAATATTAAACAAAAGGACAAGGGGATGTTTAATTTGTTGATGGTACCTATGTGTCGGAATGTTAGGATTTACTAAATACTAATTTGTTGACAAAAATAAAACAATTCTATGTTCAATATTTGCATTATAATTTACTGCACTGAAGAAGTATTATTGTCAAGTGTTAAATATTAAAATGTGAGTTTTATGAAAAAGAAATTATTATTAGTGAGTTTTTTATTTGGAATAACGCAAGTAAATGCCCAAGTGGGGATAGGAACTCTTACACCTAATGAGTCTGCGGAGTTAACAATTCAATCCAATGATAGAGGTATTTTAATTCCGAATGTAAAATTGACTAATTCAAAAGATGATTCTACAATTAAAAACGGAAATATTGAAAGTTTACTTGTATATAATATTTCAGCTAAAGGAGATGTTTTTCCAGGTTTCTATTATTGGGATAATACTTCTTGGAGTCGTTTAAGTGGGGATGGAGATATCCCTCAAGTAGTAGCTAATAAATTTGATGAAATTTTAAAACTCAATAATAATAGCACTGAATCTTTAATTAAAGAGATTGTTGGAAAAACAGAGGGGAATGTTTTAATGGGCAACAATGATCTGTATTACATTACAGCAAATGGAGATCAGGAAAATATAGACCTTTCAGCTTTAGTTAAGGATAATCAAGTAAAAACAGATATTAAAGGAGGCGGAGGAATTAAGGTAGAAAGTACAAGTCTTAATAATGGCAATATGGTACTTTATACTATTTCTGTGAAACCTGAAGCGTTTGATTTGAAAGGTGATGTAACTGGGAAAATTGAGAGTAATAAAGTGGTTGCAATTCAAGGAGTTGGTGTCAAAGATGTAAAGCCAACAGTGGATGGACAGGCTTTGGTTTATCAAGGAACTGAGTGGGCGCCAGGTTCACCAAAAATTGAAACTACAAATATTACTAATCCAGGAACGTTACCTACAGATGGTACTATCGTTATTGGAGATAATAAAAGCACTGTTACAGAATTGAAAAACTCAGTACTTACTGATACTCAGTTAAGCATTAAAGAAGGTGCAATAACATCTGCTCATATTCTTGATGGAAGCGTGCAAGCAACGGATATGGCAGCGGCTGGAGCGAATCAAATATTGGTAACTGGTGCTGATAAAAAACCGATATGGACGGACAAAACTGGAGTGATAAGTAATATTACTGCTGGTAATGGACTGAATATGGAGAATAACGAAATTGGCTTAGGAGGTAAACTGACTAAGGTAAGTGAGATAGAAACGTCAAGTGCAAATACATTAGCTATAAAAGGTTT
>JASLGC010000036.1 GCA_030150335.1 Flavobacterium sp. | reverse complement strand
AGCAAAGAAGAATTTACCACTCACACGTTGTACTGTATTTTTATTCTTTTTAGCTACATACTCTTCACCTGATGGTTGTTTTAAAAACAACGCACATAGAGCAGGGCTCAACGTCAAGGCGTTTACCGCTGAAATAAGAATAGCAAAGGCTAAAGTATAAGCAAATTGCTTGTAGAAAATACCAGCAGGACCTTGCATAAATCCAACAGGTAAGAACACTGCCGACATTACTAAGGTAATCGATATAATCGCTCTTGTAATCTCGTTCATAGTAGAGATTGTAGCCTCTTTTGCTTTCATACCCGTCTGATGCATCTTCTCGTGTATGGCTTCCACCACCACAATGGCATCATCCACTACAATACCGATGGCGAGCACTAAGGCAAACATTGTTAACACGTTGATAGAGAATCCCATCAAGTAAATGAAGAACAACGTACCTACTAATGAAATAGGAATAGCAATGGCTGGAATTATCGTTGACCTAAAGTCTTGTAAGAACAAGTACACAATGATGAATACTAAGAAGAACGCTTCAAATAACGTACTCTTAACTTGGTTAATCGATTCGTCAATTTGATTCTTTACAGAGTAACTAATTTCATAATGAACCCCTTTTGGGAATGACTTAGAAACGCGTTCCAACACTTTTCTAATAGCGATATCAATATCTCTTGCATTAGAACCAGCTGTTTGCGTAATGTTCATCGTTAGTCCAGGATAACCGTTTACACTGTTATCACTACCCACGTTCGACGCTCCAAACTCAACTCTTGCTACGTCTTTTAACAGCAAGACAGAACCGTCTTTATTTGTTTTGATTACAATGTTTTCATATTGCTCAGGTTGACTAAATCTACCTTTGTGTTTTAATGAAGTTTCAAACGCTTCATCAGATGTTTCTCCAAAAGCACCCGGCGCAATCTCAAAGTTTTGGTCTTTAATAGCACTGATAATGTCTTGTGGAGTTAAACTATATAATGCCAGTTTCTCTGGGTTTAACCATGTTCTCATAGAGTAATCACGCGCTCCAATACGCCCCACAGATGCAACACCAGGAACTCTTAACAACTCACGGTTAAGGTTAATTTGAGTGTACGCTTGTAAGAAAGTTTCATCATATACCTCTTCTGGGTGGTCACTGTAGAAGTTAATCGTCATAATGTTACCACTTTGACGAGGAGTAACAGAGATACCGTTTTCATTTACTTCAGAAGGCAAGTCACCAGAGGCTTTACTTACCCTATTTTGCACGTTTACTGCAGCTTGGTCAGGATCAGTACCTGCTTTAAAATATACGTTTACCGTTCCCGAACCACTGTTACTCGCTTTAGAGCTGATGTAACTCATGTTGTCCACCCCGTTGATAGATTCTTCAATTGGAAGTAACACACTTTGAGCTACAGTCTCTGCATTCGCTCCTGGGTAAGAAGTAGAAACAGTAACACTTGGTGGCGCAATTTCAGGGAAACGCGTTATTGGTAGTAATGTAAGTCCCACTAACCCAAGTAATAAAAACATAATTGATATTACTGTCGCTAAGATAGGACGGTTTATAATGGCTTTTAACATATAAAATTATTTTGTAAGGTGAGTAAAATAACTCAAAGTTTAATAGTCTTTTCGGAGTGTAAATTAGTTGATTGGTTTCACAAACATACCTTCAGTTAATTTGTCAAAACCTGTTTTAATAACGCGGTCTCCAATTTTCAAACCTTCAGAAACGATGTAGTTAGTTCCAGAAACTCCGTTTAATACAATAGACTGTAGTTTCACTTTATCTTCATTATCTAAGATGTAAACGAATGTTTTATCTTGAATAGAAGTAGTAACTTCTTGTGGAATTAAGATTACATGAGGATTTGTTTCTTTTAATTTAATAGTACCAGTGTTACCAGACCTCATTACATCTTGAGAGTTAGGAAAAGAAGCTCTTAATGAGATAGACCCCGTAGTACGGTTTACCTGTCCATTAATCATATCTACTTTACCTTTTTCAGCATATTCATGTCCATCTGCTAATATCAAAGCTACCTCAGGTAAGATTTGTCCTGATGAAGACGTATTTGTGGTATCTATTTTTTTACTTTCTTTACTGAAGTATAAAAAGTCAGACTCACTCATTCCGAAGTATACATATACCTCACTCACGTCAGACAATACAGTCAGTGGTTCTTTATCACTTTTAGAAACTAAGTTACCAATACGCTTAGGCATACGACCAATATATCCACTTACAGGAGCTTTAATCAATGTATAGTCCAAGTTAATTTTAGCACTTGCCACAGCAGCACTTGCTTTAGCCAAAGAAGCTCTGGCAATTTCATAGTTAGACTTAGCTGTTTGCAATTGTACTTCAGCAATAACCTCGTTGTCAATTAATGGTTTTAAACGGTCTATTTCAAGCTTAGCATTTTTCAATTTAGCTTTTTCTACATTTTCCGTTGCCACCATATTGTTCAAAATCTCTTGATATGGTTGTGGATTAACTTTAAAAAGTGGTTGACCTTCTTTGACAAAGGCACCCTCGTCTACAAATATTTGCTCTAATAGCCCTTCTACCTGTGGGCGAATTTCAACATTTACTTTTCCCTCTATATTTCCAATATAATCTTTAATAGTAATTGCTGTTGTTGTATCTACTTGAATGATAGGTAAAGCCAGTGCATTTTCTTTCGGGTCAATAGTTTTAGAAGAACCAATATTGCAGCTGTTTATCCCTATCAGAGTACCTATCATAATCAAAGCTGAGATTGCTACTAAAACTGTTTTTTTACTTGTTATCATTTTTAATACTGTTAAGTGTTGAAGGTGAGAAATAATCTCCGGTATTATATTATCCAATACTAGTGCCAAAAATACTAATACTAAATTTAACATTCGGTATGTTTTTTGTAACATATTGATTAGTAGTAATTTGTGTTGTTATTTAACAATTGAAAGATTCAATGCTTAAAAAATTATAATATTCAAAGTTTTAGAAAAGTGTTGCAATGTGGGGATGTGCTCCACACTATGAAAACACTCAAATATCTTTGAATATTTTTTTTGTGCACCACTTTTTTTTTGAGGATACACACATAGAAAAAGAAATATATGTTAGAAAAAGTTTTTGGTAGCGCAGTGTTTGGCATTGACGCAACAACCATTACCGTTGAGGTACACATGGATAAAGGGATTGGGTACCATTTAGTTGGGTTGCCAGACAATGCAATTAAAGAAAGTAGCTATCGGATAGCGGCTGCTTTAAAGAATAACGGGTATAGGCTACCGGGGCATAAAATAACAATCAACTTAGCTCCCGCCAATTTACGCAAAGAGGGTTCTGCTTATGACTTAGTTATTGCCATGGGTATTTTAGTGGCCTCGAATCAGATTACGCTTAGTAAGAGTCTATCCGATTATGTGATTATGGGGGAGTTGTCTTTGGATGGTTCTGTTCAATGTATCAATGGAGCGTTACCCATTGCAATTAAAGCCAAGGAAGAAGGCTTTAAGGGAATTATCATTCCCAAGGAGAACGAGAAAGAGGCCGCTATTGTAGAGGGATTAGAAGTGTATGGCGTTAGTAAGATAGATGAGGTAATCGACTTTTTGTCGGGCAGGGGAAACCTTGAACCAGTGAAGATAGATTTAGAGGCGATGTTTAACGATGAGGCAGAGAACCACTTAGAGATGGACTTCAAGGATGTAAAAGGGCAAGAGGGGATAAAGCGTGCCATGGAGATTGCCGCTGCCGGTGGTCATAATATTATATTGATAGGTCCGCCAGGGTCAGGAAAAACGATGTTAGCCAAGCGATTGCCAAGTATATTACCATCCATGACGCTAGAAGAAGCATTGGAAACAACGAAGATTCACAGTGTGGTAGGTAAGGCAAAAGATTGTGGATTGATGCGAAGTAGGCCATTTAGAAGCCCACACCATACAGCCTCATCCGTGTCTTTAGTAGGCGGAGGAACTTATCCGCAACCAGGTGAGATATCCCTTGCTCACAATGGGGTATTGTTTTTAGATGAGTTGCCAGAGTTTAAACGAGAGGTGTTGGAGGTAATGAGACAACCCTTAGAAGATAGGGAAGTAACCATTTCCAGAGCGAGGTTTACGATAACGTATCCGTCCTCTTTTATGCTTGTAGCAAGTATGAATCCCAGTCCAAGTGGTTATTTCAATGATTTGAATGCTCCAGTAAAATCTACACAATCAGAAATGCAACGCTATTTAAGTAAGGTTTCAGGACCTTTATTAGATAGAATAGATATTCATATAGAAGTGAATCCAGTGCCTTTTGAGAAGTTGGCAGATAAGCAATTGGCAGAGCCGAGCAAGGATATTAGAGAGCGAGTAATCACAGCGCGTAAGTTGCAGTCAAAGCGTTTTGAACCTCATAAAGGCGTACATTACAATGCGCAAATGAATACGGCATTAATCAGAAAGTACTGCGGATTAGAGGCAGATTCATTGAGCCTTTTAAAAAGTGCTATGGATAGGTTGAACTTATCTGCACGAGCGTATGACCGTATTTTAAAAGTATCCAGAACAATAGCTGATTTGGATAGTAGTGAAAAAATAATGCCCCAGCATATAGCTGAGGCAATACAATATCGTAGTTTAGATAGAGAAGGTTGGTTAGGCTAAATCTTCTTCTTCAGGGTAGTAACCAATCGCTTGTCTGTATAGTGCAAAACACACACTGAACAAGAAAGGCACAGTAAAGAAAACCCCTACTAAGAAGAATAACAAACCAGCTCCTACTAAAAAGTAGCTTAATAATAAGATGAAAATAATAGTGAATGGTTGTTTATTAACGACCATTACACTGTTTTTTAATGCTTCAATTGGCGATAATTTACCAAAGATAATTAACGGTGTTACAAAAACAACAAGTGCATTTACAAGCCAATTAAGTGCCATAGCTACCATACCTAACCCTTCCATTTGCAAGAAGAATACAATAGCAGATAAGACAATAGACACTAAAAAGTGAATGAAAAAAATATAAAGTCCCTGTACTTTGATAAAGTATTTGAAGGCTACAAATAAACTTGACCTCTGTCCTTTATGAGCATTCGCTGCCATTTCAAGGAAGCCAGCCATCATAATAGAACTCAAAGCAGTAAGTACTGTCATTACCAATAAATAGATGTAAATCTGGTCTGATGGTAAATTCATTGGAGAAAAGTTTTGAAGTTTTTCCAATACAGCATCTGTATCTTCACCAAATATTTTCAAAAGCAAAGATGAGAACCCAATAGAAGCTAAGAATGTGATAAGCATTAAAGCTGCTGATGTTGGGATTATAATTTTTTTATAATAAGCAAAGGCTTCAGACAGGATGCTGTTTGTATTTAATTGCAAACCATTTTCAGCAATGTCTTTAAGTCGTTGTTTTGTATTGTCCATAAGCTAAGCCCTCTATTGTGGCCTTGTAATTAAGTTGTTATTATCTAAGGTGGTCGAAAGTATTTCCTTGTTTAATATCACCTGTATTAAACCCTTTCATAAACCATTCTTTTCTTTGTTGAGAAGTACCATGCGTAAACGAGTCAGGGTTTACTTGACCTGAAACTCTTTTCTGAATAGCGTCATCTCCTACAGCTTGTGCAGCACTTAAAGCGATATCAATATCTTTAGGCTCTAAGTATTTTTGGTTGTATTTAGCCCAAACCCCAGCATAGAAGTCAGCTTGTAACTCTAACCCAACTGAAAGTTTGTTTGCTTCTTTCTTGTTTTTTCCTTGTTGTAATTGGTGAACTTTACTGTTTGTTCCCAATAGCGTTTGTACGTGGTGTCCAACTTCGTGAGCAATTACATAAGCAATAGCAAAGTTACCACGTTCAGCACCAAATCGGTTGTGTAGCTCTTCAAAGAAACGCAAGTCCATGTACACAGTCTCGTCAGCCGGACAGTAAAAAGGACCTACATCAGCAGTAGCACCACCACATTTAGTGTTTACTTGGTCATCAAATAATTCCATTTTAGGTTCGCGGTATTGCATTCCGTTCTCTTGGAATATTTTGTGCCAAGCATCTTCAGTATCAGCAAAAATTACTGCTACCATTTTACCCATTTGTTGTTCTTCTTGAGAAAGCTGTCTTGTCTCAACTTGTTCAGTTTGTTGACCTGTGTTCATTTGTTCCAAAACAGGGGCTATTTGCTTTCCTGTTTCTCCCCCGAACATATATAGCAATACAGCTATAATACCCACAAGACCACCACCTAATGCCGTTTTTCCAGCAGAAGACTTACCTCTACTATCCGTAACGTTTTTACTTTCTCTACGACCTTCCCATTTCATACTTTAATGTTTTTGTGCAAAAATAGCAAAAATTGAGTACTTAGTGTTACTAATCTTTTTTTTAAAGATTAGTAACACATCGAAGCGATAAAATTCCCAATACGAAGCGGTATTCTTTCGACTAATTGCCTTGTTTTGCAAAGAGATATCAAATAATAGTCGAAAGACAGTCGGTACAATATCAAGAGAGATAGTCGTAAATACTTGTTTACAAAAAGATGCAGGCTATTAGTTAAGAAGGAGTAAGGGAAATGAAATGCGTTACAATAACAAGAGAGATGTCTATGTGAGAAAGGGCATTGCTTGGAGGTATGCACAGATGTAAGTAAGTACAGTAATGCTTTGCCCAAAAGCAGGGGAGTATAGGTGCAAAAAAAAGAGCCTCCAATGGAAGCTCTTTCAAATATTATAATCGGTGATTACGCCATCGTAGTAAATACGTTTTGAACGTCGTCATCTTCTTCAATTTTGTCTAACAATTTATCTACATCAGCTTGTTCTGCTTCAGTAAGTTCTTTTGTTACTTGTGGAATTCTATCAAATCCAGAAGATAAGATTTCAATTCCTCTACTTTCTAATTCTTTTTGAATAGCACCAAAGCTTTCAAAAGGAGCGTAAAGCATTACACCATCTTCATCTTCAAAGATTTCATCAATTCCGAAATCGATAAGTTCTAATTCAAACTCCTCTAAATCTCTACCTTCTTCAGCAGGGATTCTAAAGTTACACGTGTGGTCAAACATAAATTCAACAGAACCTTGTGTACCTAACGTACCGTTACATTTGTTGAAGTAACTTCTGATATTAGCTACTGTTCTATTGTTGTTATCTGTAGCACATTCGATTAGGAAAGCAATTCCATGAGGACCATATCCTTCAAAGATTACTTCTTTATAGTTTTCAGTATCCTTATCAGTAGCACGTTTTATTGCACGCTCAACATTGTCTTTAGGCATGTTAGCTGCCTTCGCATTTTGTATTACTGCACGAAGACGAGCATTAGCTTCTGGGTTAGGTCCACCTTCTTTTACAGCCATTACAATGTCCTTACCGATTCTTGTAAACGTTTTTGCCATAGCAGACCAACGTTTTAGCTTACGTCCTTTTCTAAATTCAAACGCTCTT
>JASLGC010000027.1 GCA_030150335.1 Flavobacterium sp. | reverse complement strand
TTGAAAGACAACTTCCAAGTTAGCGATAAATTAAGAGTTGGTGTTGCTTTATTCGGTGCACAGTCTAAAAAGAAAAGTTTTGTAAGTGATGCCGATTCAAGTATTACACCTTCTAATTACTCAAGAAATGCTAACCCATATTTATCGCCTTACAACGAAGATGGTAGCTATATGTATGATAAAGACATTTCTGGATTTAGCGGTAGATATGTTCCTTTCAACTTTATGGAAGAAAGAAATAATACAAGCTATGAGTTAGAAAACAAATCTTTAAAAGCTGTATTTGACTTAGAATACCAAATACTGGAAGATTTAAAATTGACTTCTCAATTAGGTTTACAATTAGAGAATAATGACACAGAAAAGTATTTAGGAAAAGAGACTTATTCTACAAGAAAATTCCGTGAAGGTACTCGCTACTTTAAAGGAGGAAAGCCATACTTTTTCTTACCTGATGGAGGAATTATTGAAAACTTTAGCGATAAATACTTCCAATACAACTGGAAAACACAAGCTACTTACAATGCAATCTTCAATGATATGCATGAGATTGACGTAATGGCTGGTATGGAAATTCGTAAAACTGACCGTAAAACTATCAAATCAAAAGGATTTGGTTATGATGCAAATTCATTAACTACAAAACCTATTGTGTTCCCAGAGGGAAGTACAAGTGCTACAGAAAAAATTTACGAGACATACAGAAAAACAAAAGAAGAAAATGCGTATGCTTCTTTCTTTGCAACGGCTGCTTATACATTCGACAGAAAATATACTATATTCGGAAGTGTGAGATATGATGGTTCTAACTTATTTGGTGTAGATCCTAAATATAAATACTTACCATTATGGGCTATTTCAGGTTCATGGAATGTAACGAATGAAAAGTTCATGGAGAATGTTGACTTCATTAGCAATTTAAGATTACGTGCTTCTTATGGTTTACAAGGGAACATTGACAGAACTACTTCTCCTTTCGTTATTGGAGAATACCAAACGTCAACTATTTTACCTGGAAACCCTGAAAATACTATTCAAGTAACAAACGCTCCTAACGGAACATTGAGATGGGAGAAAACAACGAATACAAACTACGGTTTTGACTTAGGTTTATTCAACAATAGAATCTCAATTGGTTTTGATGCTTACAACAGAAAAAGTACAGACTTAATTGGATTAAGATCATTGCCTCTTGAAACAGGTTTTGAGTTTACGAATATGAACTGGGCTCAAATAACAAATAAAGGATACGAGATTTCATTGACAACAAGAAATATCTCTACTCCTGGATTTAGTTGGACTACTACATTCAATTTTTCTCATAACAAGAGTAACATTGACAAGATTCAAACTTTTGACACGCAAAGAACACCTAACCGTGAAGGAAGACCTGTTAACGCTGTATTCGTAATTAAAACAGCTGGCCTTGATGATCAAGGTAATATTTTGTTCTGGAAAGATGGAGAAAAAGTTTCAGGTACTGAATTCTTTAAGTTAAAAGATGAAATGGCAGAATACTATCCAGGTGCTGCTGTTACAAGTGAATTAACTGATGAGGAATACAGAAACTTGTATTCTTATGCTGGAGATAAAGATCCTAAGTTTACAGGAGGTTTAATCAATACATTTAAGATTAAAAACTTTGATATTACAGTTGCAACTGCCTTTAATATTAAACAAACTATCTTAAAATCTCCTTCATACAACCCAGGAATGGTTGACCCAGGAAGAAACTATACAACAGATCTTTTGAATACTTGGACTCCGGACAATCCAAATACAACGTTACCAGGAATTATTGGTGATGATTACAATGACCCAATGAATAACTTAGACAATGATAATTGGATGATGGCAAAATGGTTTACTGGAGGTGATGCTGGGGATTCATACAGATACTTAGACATTTGGAAAAAAGATATTAGCTATATGCGTATCACAAGTATTCGTTTAGGTTATACATTACCAAAAGATGTATTAAACAGATTGAGATTAGACAATGTAAGATTCACTTTGGAAGGTCGTAACTTATTTGTTATTGGAACTGATTATGATGGTTATTTTGATCCAGAGACGTATGGTAATATCTACGCTCAGCCAATTCAAAAATCAATCACATTAGGACTTAATGTATCTTTCTAACACGGATAAAACATGAAAAAAATATTAGTATTACTTAGTGGTTTACTCTTAGGAGTAACCACTATTAGTTGTGATAAATTTCTTGATATTGAACCTCAAGGAAAGATTATCCCTAAAACAGTGGAGGACTTTAGAAAGGTATTGACTTCTGCTTACCAAGGTTATCCTAAGCATAAATCTTTATCTAACTTTCGTACAGATGAAGTTTTCTTGCAAGCGAATGGTGAAAATCTAAACTTTTTAAGTGTTAGAGATGTTTACACATTTCAAGATGCTAACCCTGACAAACAAACATTGGAGTTTGGATATGATCAGTTTTATAAAACTATCTTCTATGCTAATCAAACGGTTAATGAAGGGGTAAATACAATGGAGGCTGGTGATGACAGAGAGCAATTGCTAGGAGAAGCTTATGCGATTAGAGCAATGGCTTATTTTGACTTGACAAACTTATATGCTAAGCCTTATAATCCTGCGACTGCTTCAACTGATTTAGCTATTGTATTGCAAAATAAAATTGATATCGAAAATAGAAAGCCGAAATCAACAATGGCTGAAGTTTATGCTCAGATTCACAGCGATATTGACATGGCTAAAAAGCACTTGAGAGTAACATACTATGACGCTGGTAACAATTACCGTTTTACTCAAGTTGCAATATATGCTTTAGAAGCTAAAGTAAACCTGTACCAACAAGAGTATGAAGCTGCACTTGTAAGCATTGACAAAGCAATGATGCACAAAAATAAATTACAAAACTTAAATACAAATAAGGATATTTCTGTAGCAGATTTTAATTCTGAAGAATCAATCTTAGCTTTAGAAAATGGTTTACTATCTTCGTTACAATCGTTGACTTATGTATCTGAAGATTTATTAAATGCTTTTGACAAGGAGAATGATATTAGGTTTGCAGTATCTTTTGAGAAATCAGGAGACTATTATGTTCCTGTAAAAACAGGTAAAGACAACCAAAAGGTATCATTCCGTACGGCTGATTTATATATGATGAAAGCAGAAGCGCTTACTCACTTAAACAGATTAGCTGAGGCAACTGGAGCGTTAAAAACAATCATTGACAATCGTTATAAACCAGAAGCTGCGGCTAAAGTCGTTTCTTCATTAAATGGTTTAGATCAAAAAGCTATGCTGAAAGCAATCTTAGATGAAAGCTTTAAAGAGTTTGCTTTTGAAGGTCGCAGATGGTTTGATTTAAGACGTCTTGACCAAAAAGAAATTAAACATCATTTAGGTTCTCAAGTTTATAAACTAACAGAGAATGACATAAGATATACATTGCCTTTCCCTAAAAAGGCAAGAGAAAACAACCCAAACTTATAGTTTGAATTCTCTAAAAATACTCGAAACAACAAGAAAAAAGGAAAGTTTAATGCTTTCCTTTTTTTATTCTATATTTTCTACTTCTGTTTGATAAGGTTAAAAATTAGACAGAGCCTATTCTCTATTAATAATCAGTTTTTCTAATACACCATTTGAAACCACATCAACAAAGTGCTATACTTCATCTATCTACTGTTGATATATTGTTAGCACCCCAATCTTTTACATAGCGTTCTCATTTCTTAAACACTGACAATGGTCCGTTGTCTTAGATATAATCATTTAAAAAAACGGAGGGAAATATTATATAAATACTAAGGACAGAAAGTTACTTAGCTCTTAATCAGCAAGAGCATCTACGTGTTTTATGTTTTATTTCAATTCGTGAAATATGTTTTCCCCCTGCTTTTCTACAAAATTATCAAGAAACTTCTTCTACTCAGACAATACATCTACCTTAAAGACAATACTTGCTGCATACTTTTCATTATCATAAATTTCTTACTTTTGTGGAAACAAAAATGACAAATGAGAATTGCCATTGTAGAGGATGAATTACTTGCATCTACGTATCTTAAAACATTATTATTAAAGCAAATAGTGATTACTATTGAGGATATTTACATCTTGTCTTCAGTAAAAGAGGCTGTACGCTTTTTTGAAAATAATGAGGTAGATCTAATCTTTATGGATATTCACCTTGGCGATGGTAAGAGTTTGGAGATTTTTGAACAGGTAGAAATTACTTCTCCAATCATTTTTGTAACAGCTTTTGATTCTTATGCTATTCAAGTATTTAAACAGTTTACAATTGATTATATCCTAAAGCCATTTGAGAAACCAGAGCTTGAAAATGCGTTAATCAAGTTTAAAAACATTACTAAGAAATTCGAGATTAACCACACGTTGGATACTTTAATCCAAGTGGAGGATCATGGAAATACGGAGTTCAGACAACGCTTCTTGGTAAATAGTGGGCATAAACTCAAGTCTATTGAATCGAGTGAAATTGCTTATTTTTTTGCTTCAGGCAAACACTTATTTATCCATACGTTTGACAACAACAGCTATATCTATGATGACACGATTAAGGATATCATCAATAAACTGGATGATATGGTGTTTTTTAAAATCAACAGAAAATATATTGTCAATAGAAAAGCTGTACACCACATTGTGAAACACAATAGCCAAAAGATTGAAGTCATCCTAACGCCTAATCCAGAAGATGACAATACTATATTGGTAAGTAAGAATTGTATTTCTGAATTAAAAGCGTGGTTGAGCTAGATTAGTTATCTTATGTTATTTGCAAGAAACTTTGTTGTATTTTTAAGAAAATCTGCTGTTATTATTTGTTATATTTGAAGAAATCAAACTACTAAAAACTAAAAATTACATTATGAACTTGAGTGACCGCCTAATTAATTTCGTAGATCGAATTCTTGACTTATTCAAAGCAATAAAAGGCTATTTAAATAACGCTGTTGCTTTTTTTGAAAGGTTGAAAAATATGATTTTGGAAGTTGTTGAATACTTTAAAGACAGAATAGATGATGCTGTAAGTCAATTAGAGGATCTAACAGACGAACAACTTCTTGCTTTAGAAGAAGAACATTTCTTTATATAGTTCTTCTTATTTTAGAACTATTTTCTTCTTCATTTCTTCTACTACTTCAAATGCTGCTGGACATATAGCAACGTTTTTCAACGTAATATCTGCTATTTGATTAAACTTTTTACGATCTGTATGTGGGTACTCTCTACATGCTTTAGGACGTACATCGTAAATCATACAGTAGTTTTCAGAATCTAAAAATGTACAAGGAAGGCTTTTTAAAACATAGTCGCGATCCTCATCAATCTGTAGATAGGTATCTATAAATTGTTGGGGTTTCATTTTTAAATGCTTTGCTATTCTTTCCATATCTGCATTTGTAAACAATGGTCCTGTGGTCTTGCAACAATTAGCACACTTCAAACAATCGGTGCGCTTAAATACACCATCATGTATTTCTTGCATCTTATAATCTAAATCTTTCGGTGCTTTCTTTTTTAATTTATCGAAATACTTTTTATTTTCATTATGCTTATCTTTGGCTTCTTTAGGAAGTTGTTTTAGTACTTTATCCATTGGGTATTATTTTGCTACAAAATTACAATATCTCCTTTTTAAATTTTAATGAAATAAGAAATAATGAAAGATCTTTTAGGAAAAGCTATCTTAGATTTTCAAACGAATAATAATCCACAACATGTAATCACAGAAACTGATATTTCAGAAGCTGAGGAAATGGATGTGCAATACCTTTTTAGAACATTTAAAGAAATGCCTAAACTTGAACAGGTAGCTCTGAATAACTGTAAGGGTAAAATTCTTGATGTGGGTTGTGGTGCTGGTGCGCATTCACTTTATTTACAAGAGAAGGGATTTGATGTTAAAGCAATTGATATATCTCCAAATTCGGTAGAAGCTTGTCAATTAAGAGGCATTGAAAATGTAGAAGTACGCAATATACTTGATATCACTGAGGAGAAGTTTGATACAATATTATTGTTGATGAATGGTACTGGGATCTTTGGACGCTTAATCAATACAACAAAATATCTTACACACTTAAAATCTCTATTGAATCCTGGTGGACAGATATTGATTGATAGTTCAGACCTAATCTATATGTTTGATGAAGATGAAGATGGTGGAAAATGGATTCCAATGGACAACAAAGACTATTACGGAGAGCTTGTATTTACAGTAGAATACAAAGGAGAAGTAGAAGAACCTTTCGATTGGCTTTACTTAGATTATAACACCCTTCAAAATGCAGCTCATGCGAATGGCTTAGAGTGCGAAATACTTAAAGAAGGTAATAACTATGATTACTTAGCTAAACTAAGTGTTATATAGCTTTAAAATACGTTGAAATAAAAAAGCGTCTGATTATATCTGTCAGACGCTTTTTTTGTTTGTAATGCAATCTACTATTGCATATATTTCATAAAGATTCCTTGTAAGCCCATTGCCCACTCAGTTCCTACTTCTTGTCCTTTTTCGAATAAAACTTCGTTTTTATCACTTAACTTCTTTCCGATTGGAGATTCGTAGAACTCAATTAACTTTTTAATATCTTCATGAGTGAATTCAGTCATGTACATATCAGCCATTTTATCTAAAAGAAGATTCAAGCTTGTTTTTAATTCTTTATTAAAATCAGCTCTTTTTTCTTCAGCTACATCATTTGCTAAGTCTTTAGTTAATAACTCAAACGTTTTTAACTGCCCACTTAATTCCATATATTTTTTAGTATCTTCTTTAAATCCTCCTTGTGCAAAAGCAAACTGAGCAACAAATACTAAAACAAATGATAATAATATCTTTTTCATATTTTTAAATTTTATCTAATTGTAAAATTAAACTTAATTAAGGAATATCCAAATATTTATGTGTTTGCATAGATATTTTCCACTTTGGATTTTTCTTTACATATTCTACAATCAATGGTGTCATTTCATCTTTCTTACTCCACTCTGTTTGAAGTAATAATAACGCATTGTCATTCACTCTTGCCGCTTGTTCTTCTGCAAATATGAAATCGTGTTTATTATAAATAACCACTTTTAGTTCATGCGCTGCATCGTACACACTTTGCGTTGGTAACTTATTTTTCTTAGGAGAAAGGCAAATCCAATCAAAATCCCCACTCATCTCGTAAGCTCCAGATGTTTCAATATTCGTTTGCATTCCCGCTTTTTTAAGCTCACTTGTTAGGTAATCCATATTATACATCAGTGGCTCTCCTCCTGTTATAATAACTAACTTACCCTCGTTTGCTGATGCTTTAGCTACCATGTCCTCGACTTTAGTTAATGGGTGTAACTCTGCATCCCAACTTTCCTTTACATCACACCAGTGACATCCTACATCACATCCACCAAGTCTTATAAAATACGCAGCATGCCCTGAATAGAATCCCTCTCCTTGGATCGTATAAAACTCCTCCATTAATGGTAATTCTCTTCCTTCTTTCAATGCTTTATTATTTTCCTCTTTCAACATTTTTACTTTTCATTAAAATGCAAAGATAAACGATAAACGAAACAAATATTATTTATAACAAAAAAACTCATCTAATTAAAGATGAGTTTTAAATATGTTGTCTTCACTATATAGCAAACTATTACTGAAGTGCTTTAATTGTATTCTTTGCAAATTCATTTGACGGGTCAAGAGCTAAAACTTTGTTGAAAGTTGCAATCGCTTCTTTCTTCTCTTCTTTATTTGCATAGTATGTTGCAATAGAAGTATATGCTTCTATCACTTGATCTTTATAATCAGCATTATTTAATTCTCCTTTTTGATCTAAGGAGTTGATAAATCCACTATAGCCATCAAAAACTCCTTTAGCTGCTTCATCAGTTTTTAAGTAACGATTTGTTCTTGCTTTAAAAAAGTATGATTCAGAAATACTCGGATTTAATTCTATCGCCTTTGTAAAATACTTATCAGCTTTAATTAAATCAGCTTGTCCGCTTTCTTCGTTATTACTACCCAATTGGTAATAACAATATGCTGTATAATAGTTGTCATAACTAACATTAGGTTGATCCTGTACTTCGGCTGAAATGCTTAAAATATCAATTGCTTCTTGGTACATTGACTTTCTATATAAGTCAACACCTAAAGCATTAAACTCCCCTGCAATTGCTGGTTCTACTTTTATCGCTTCTTTTAAATTTCTTACCCCAGTCGTATAGTTTTCTTTATTGTTTTTTGATAAACCAATATTACTCAATCCTAAATATAGATAATCTCTACCTATGGCTTTTTGTGATGTGCTTAAGAATTTTGTAAGCGCATCTATTCCGCCTTGATAATTTCCATTTTGATAAGAGGCATAACCTAAATAACGATAAATGCGATTATTTACACCTTTAACGTTCTTTAAATTATTTGCTACTACTTCTAATGCTTTGTAGTTCTCACTTAGCAATAAGAAATCTGCATACTTCATTTGTGCTTCTACTGAATTATCAGAGGCACTAATGTACTTTTTAAAATACTCATCTGCTTTAGCTAAATGCGACTCTTCATTAGCGTTATCACGTTGTGACCATAAATAATAATTGTCTGCAATTTCTCTCAATGCAGGAGCATAGTTTACATTCACTGCTAAAATTTCATTACAAGCTTTAATCGCCTCAGCGTAACCTCTACCACGTTTAGTTATAATTGCCATTTGTAATTTGGCATTTAATAAACTCTCATCATAAGAGATAGCATTTCTGAAAGAAGAAAAGGCTTCATTGAAATTCTTTTGCTCCATA
>JASLGC010000014.1 GCA_030150335.1 Flavobacterium sp. | reverse complement strand
TACTTACCAATGCAAAGATAATTGCAAAAAATTTAACGAGTCCTTTGTTTTGCATTATTACTAAAAATTAATTATTTATTTTTTTTAAAACGAGCAAATATATGATATACACGATGATTAACCAATTCTTTTCTTAAGAATATACCTAAAAAAGAACCAATGATCGCTAATCAAATTTTAACATTTACAAGAACTAACCTAAAAATTTTGTTAACTCTTTATTTGTATCAAGAATAGCATTTACACTTGATTCAAACTTCTCTGCTTCTTGCTGATTTAATTTCACATCTACGATTTCCTCAACACCATTCTTACCGATAATACAAGGTACACCGATAAACAATCCTTCATGTCCATATTCTCCTTCTAATAAAACAGAACAAGGGATAAGGCGTTTTTGGTCATTTAAAATACTGTCAACTAAATTAGCCACAGCTGCTCCTGGTCCATACCAAGCAGAAGTACCTAACAATTTAGTAAGTGTAGCACCACCTACCATAGTTTGTTTAATTACCTCTTCTTGCTCCTCAGCACTTAATAATTGGCTTACAGGAATTCCTTTATATGTAGCTAAACGCATTAATGGCAACATTGTTGTATCACCATGCCCTCCAATTACCATTCCTTGAATATCATTAATTGGTTTTCCCAATTTTTGAGATAAGAAATATCTGAAACGAGAAGAATCTAAAGCCCCACCCATACCAATTACTCTATTTTTATCAAGTCCTGTAATTTTCAATGCAGCATAAGCCATTGTATCTAATGGATTAGTAACAACAACAAAAATTGCTTTTGGAGAAACAGCTAAAGCTTGCTCAATAACAGATTTAACAACACCAGCGTTTGTACCGATTAACTCTTCTCTTGTCATTCCAGGTTTACGAGGAATACCAGAAGTAATCACTACTACATCACTATTAGCAGTAATAGAATAATCTCCTGTACTACCTTTCACTACTGTATTAAATCCAGTTGTAGATGCACATTGCATGATATCCATTGCTTTACCTTCAGCATAACCTTCAGCAATATCAACTAACGCAATCTCACTTGCAATTCCTCTATAGGCGATAACATCAGCACATGTAGCTCCCACATTACCTGCCCCAATAATTGTAACTTTCATAAACTATTTAATTTTTTTGCAAAAAAAGGTCAGGCATATATAATGCTTGACCTTTTCTTTATTATTTATATTTTAATTACTAAGCATCAATCTTCGCATAAGTAGCATTCTTTTCAATGAAATCTCTACGTGGCGGAACTTCATCCCCCATTAACATAGAGAAAACACGATCTGCTTCTTGTAAGTTATCAATCGTTACTTTACGAAGAATACGGTGCTCTGGGTTCATGGTAGTATCCCATAATTGTTCCGCGTTCATCTCTCCAAGACCTTTATAACGTTGAACACTTGATCCACTTCCAAATTGTTCCATCAGTTCCATACGTTCTTCATCAGTCCAAGCGTAATCTTTTTTCTGTCCTTTCTTAACCATGTACAATGGTGGAGTTGCAATATAAACGTGTCCGTTTTCAATCAGCCCTCTCATGTATCTAAAGAAGAAAGTCAAAATCAATGTTGCGATGTGGCTACCGTCCACATCGGCATCACACATAATTACAACTTTATGGTAACGTAATTTATCTAAGTTTAATGCTTTACTATCCTCTTCAGTTCCAATAGTAATACCTAAAGCAGTAAAGATGTTTTTGATTTCTTCATTCTCAAAAACTTTGTGTCCCATTGCTTTTTCAACGTTCAAGATCTTACCTCTCAAAGGCAAGATAGCTTGGAAGTTACGGTCCCTACCTTGTTTAGCAGTTCCACCCGCAGAGTCTCCCTCCACAAGGAATACCTCACAAATAGTAGGGTCTTGTGATGAACAGTCAGATAGTTTACCAGGTAAACCTCCACCAGTCATAACGGTTTTACGTTGCACCATTTCACGTGCTTTTTTAGCAGCGTGTCTTGCTTGAGCAGCTAAGATTACCTTTTGAACAATGATTTTCGCATCGTTAGGGTGCTCTTCTAAGTAATTTTCAAGCATCTCAGCAACAGCCTGACTCACTGGAGATACAACCTCACGGTTACCCAATTTAGTCTTAGTCTGTCCTTCAAACTGAGGTTCCATTACTTTTACAGAAACGATTGCAGTCAATCCCTCTCTAAAGTCATCCCCTGTAATCTCGAATTTTAATTTATCTAACAATCCAGAAGCATCTGCATATTTTTTCAACGTACGAGTAAGTCCCATACGGAAACCTTGCAAGTGTGTTCCCCCTTCATGTGTATTAATATTATTCACGTATGAATAAATATTCTCTGAATAAGTATCATTATAGATAAGCGCTACTTCAACAGGAACTTCACCTTTGTCAGATTCCATTGAAATAACAGACTCGATAATAGGCACACGGTTACCATCTAAAAACTTGATAAACTCTTTCAATCCTTCTTCAGAATGGAAAACCTCATGTTTAAACTCTCCGTTTTCTTCTATCTCACGTCTATCTGTTAACGTAATTTTCAATCCTTTATTCAAGAAAGCTAACTCTCTTAAACGCCCAGCTAAAGTTTCGTAAGAATACTCCAACGTTTGCGTAAAGATTGTGCTATCCGCTTTAAACGTAACAGCAGTACCTTTCTTATCAGTTTCTCCAATTACTTTTACAGGATACAATGCTTTACCACGAGAATACTCTTGTTCGTAAATCTTTCCTTCACGGTACACAGTAGCTTTTAAATCTTCTGACAAAGCGTTAACACAAGATACACCTACTCCGTGTAAACCTCCTGAAACTTTATATGAATCTTTATCAAACTTTCCTCCTGCTCCAATTTTGGTCATTACAACCTCCAAAGCAGATACACCTTCTTTTTTGTGAATATCTACAGGAATCCCACGACCATTATCCTCAACTGTAATTGAATTATCTTCGTTTATAATAACTTTAATCGTATCACAATAGCCTGCAAGAGCCTCATCGATAGAGTTGTCAACAACTTCATATACTAAGTGGTGAAGACCTCTAACTCCAACATCACCAATATACATAGAAGGACGCATCCTTACGTGTTCCATCCCCTCGAGAGCTTGTATGCTATCTGCCGAATAATTATTCTTATTTGTTTCTTGGCTCATAATAATATTCTAAAATAAGTAACGTACAAATATACAATACTTATAACACTTTATCAACAAATGCCACTCCTTATATCCCATTAAATAACAAAAAAATCAAAAAAAAACGCAGATATTTTCATATCTGCGTTTTATAGCTATTTATTCTTTTTTTACTATTCTAAATGGTGAATTGTAAATTCACAATTGTTAAAAGTAAATTTGTCATGTAATTTTCTCCCTAATAATTCCTTGGCTATTGGAGCATCCATTGATACGGCTAATACCGAACGGTCCTCTACTAAAATCTTAGGTAAGGCAGCTGAGAAAAACAAATAAACCGAGTTTACCTGTACAAAGCTCCCAAATTCTACTACACTACTTACTTTTTCATCATTAATTTTAGATACTACATCGCGCATTGCAATGTTCTCTGTAATCTTCTTACTGATGTTCTCTTGCTCAAGATGCATCATTGACAACCCTGTCTCGTGTTTGTCACCTGCAGAACTTTTGGCGTCGTTCTGTGCATCAATTGCTAAATCTTCGACGATTCCTTGCAAAGCACTCACTTTGTCATTCAACCGCTCTAAACAAATTGCCTTCAGCTTCTTTTTTAGTGTCATCATTTTGTTTTTTAAATCCTTTTTTTTACAAAAGGGGCATGAAATTGTTGTTTGTTGTGACAAAAGTAAGTTTTTAATCTTAGTAAAGAAACAGCATTGTGCATATTTTAGCAATAATTAATCATAAATAATCAATTTTTTACTTTTTTCAACTTTTTTATTCTCAAAAATCAAACTTATACATCGCACCTCCCATAATCTGCACACCTTGTACTCTAAAATTATCGAAATTGCTGTACTTATCATTTAATAAATTACTTCCTTTGACAAATAATGTCCAATTCTTAGTAGGTCTATATCCTACTTTAACATTCAAATCTACATAGTCACTTAACTCCACTACTTGTGGTGAATCAACTGTATTATACTCTCCAATTAGCCCCGTTGGATTTACTGTAAATACGTCTTTTCTCTTTCCTACGTAAAACACGTCTAAACCTGCAAACCATTGATCATTGAAATCAAATTTAAAGTCTGCTCCGGCTTTAACCTTTGCCATATTCCATGCTTCAATAGCATCTGTATCATAATTATTCCACTCTCCATGGATTCCCATAGAAACATTCTCTTCAAAGTCAAAACGCAATTCCCCAAATAAGTTAAACGTTTTTAGCGTGTGGTATTCTGCTCCAAAAGAGTTTCCGAACATATAAGGAACTTTTGATTCGTTTAATGAAAACTCATTGTGAACGAAGAAAGCCTTGTCATTTTCTCTTTTGTAAGAACCTTTCACGTTATAAGAAATAGTATTATCTAATTTCCCTTTTAACCCAATGTAGATATCGTATTTCTCATCTGTAGGAGTAATCAAAAGATCAGGAGACACAAAAGGATTCGCCTCTGTGAATTGTCTGAATGAATTTTGTTTCAATCCTCCCTCAATACCAGCATACGTTACCAATAATCCATGCACTAAATTATAAGACGCCTTAATCTGTGGATATACATATACGTTATTTTGTGACTTACCAGCAACCTTTCCATCGTTATAGAAAACACCTAATCCCAATTGTACTGAATAATCATCATCTTGGAAAGTCAAACTTGGTTGAGCACCAATATTCAAGTGCTTATATTCAATTTTATCAGCTGTAAACGCATCTTTATACTCTGTACCAACATAATCAACGATGAAACCTAAATTAGCCTCACCAATCCCTAATTGCGTTTTCACGTGTGGTTTAACAATTACGCGGTTTTCAACTGAACTGTAATCATCCCAAAAGTGGTCATAGTGTAAGTCAAGATTTGTAAACGGACTGTTTCTGAATTCCAACCCAGCGTTTACAAATACGTTTTTGTAATGTTGACTCTCATCAATACCGTGAATCATCTCTTTGTTGAACAAAACGTCTTTTGTAGGCAATCCATACCAGTTACTCAATTGGTAACTTCCTCCTACTTCCGCATTCCAACCAAAGTTTTTCAACTGACCACCGTAAACTAAGCCAGCTTTTGTCTTAGAGAAACTATCGTCTAACAATAAGTTCTTAATTCCCCCTTGAGATGAAAAGTGCGTAGCGTATCCAGCAACAAAACTATTCTTGTTTATTTTGTGGCTCAAGAAAGCCTCTCCATTTAAATTTGTATAGTTACCTGCTGAAAACAACACGTAGTTATTGAAATTCTTCAATCTTTCAGACTTCTCAACTTCCGCAGCCTTCCCTTTTTCAGGAATAAAAGTAGATGCTACTGGAAACGAACTAATTGTATAAACAACGTCCTTTTTCTTAGTAGTAGTCTCTTCGTCCTCATTCGGAAGAGCTCTTACTTTAAAAGCATCAGAAATCGTAGCATCATAAGCGCGAACCACGTTTACAACCTCCGTTCCCAACTTATTAGTATCATTAGTTTTTTCTTGCGCAAATGCCGTCCCTCCTAAAAGAGTAACAGCAGAAAAAATCGTATATATCTTAGTATTATTCATTGTTATCTTGTTCTTAGTTATGCATTATTGAGCAATAGATGAGTTTCTCTTTGCCTCTTCCCCTTTAATCTTAGCAAGCTCTTGTTTCGCTTCATTTACAACATCTGTAAACTCACCAAAATTGTTTGTTACACTTTCCAAAATGTAAGTCGCTTGGTAACTATCTTTCAATTGATAAAAGTTCTTAGCCATCAACACCAATCCTTTTGCTCCGTAGTACTTATACCCAGAGTAGTCTTTCGCTAATTTTTGAACACTCTCGTTAGACGCCTCAAACTTACCATCCTTGTTTTTGTAATAGGCGTCGTAGTACATAGCCTCAGCAGCTAATTCCCCTTTTGCCAATTTCAACACCTCTTGGTATGCTTTCTTAGCCTTCACGTCGTCTTTTGTAGCAAAAGCAGTTCTCGCTATAATCACTTGCGCATCACTCTTCACTTTGTTATCTGTTTTCGGCATTTTCAACACAGCCTCTGCATAACGCAATGCATCGCTATATTGGTCTTGCTCATAAGACAACTTCATCAAATTAGACTTAGCAAACACAACGTTTTGTTCTTGTACAGCCTCCGCATCTAATCGTTTTAAAGTAGCAGTTGCTTTGCTAACATTTTTATTTTTCAAATAAATCTCAGCCAAACGAGCTAATGAAATTTCAGTGAACTCACCTTTATCTCCATTAACTACCACTTCATAATTATCAGTTGCCTTGTCCATTTTACCATCTGCAAAATACATTTGCCCTAAGTAAAAATGCGCTTGAAGAGCTTTTTGTCCCGTTGGGAAATTCTTCAAGTATTTCTCGTAACCAGCAATAGCCTGTTGCGTATTATTTTGAACATATTGCTTCTCTGCAGATTCATACGTATCCTTGTCTAATTCAGCATCTGTAACTTGTACAAAAGACAATCCTTTCACCCAAGCAGCATACTCATCTACTCTACCGTTATCCACATAAATTAAACGCGCATTCTGCACAGCCTCTAAAGCCTCAGGAGAATTAGGAGATTCTTTTACAACCAATTTAAACTTAGCCAAAGCAGCATCAGAATTGTTTGCATTATAGTTAATCAACCCCTGACGTAAGATTGCTCTTGCTTTAAAGCTTGACGTAGGATAATCTTTCAATAATTTATCAAAAGCAGCCAACGCCTTATTTGACTCATTCATCACGTCGTGGCTAACCCCGATTTCATATTGCGCATCATCAGCCAAGTTTGAAGTAGGATAATCCTTAACAAAGTGAGTTAAGTCCTCTATTTTTTTCGCATGACGGTCAACAAAACCGTAACTCAATGCCTTTTGGAAACGAGCATACTCAACATCAACCTTATTTGCTTCAATAACTTTGTTGTACGCCTCCATTGCAGGCCAGTATTTACCCAATACAAAACTACAATCCCCTAAACGCAAGTTCGCATCAATGCGTCTCGCCTCATTTTTAGGATTGCTATCCGCGTATTGTTTAAAGTAAGTAGCCGCATTAGCATAGTCCTTCATTTTGAAATAAGAATACGCTAAGTTGTAGTTTAAATTCTCACGCTCACCTAACCCTTTAGAAGAAGGATTATCACCAAACGCTTTAAACATATCAATAGACTCAGCAAACTTGTTTAAGTAAAACAAAGATTCCCCTTTCCAGTACTGTGCTTTTGCAGTGTATTTTAAATTTTGCTTTTCAGAAAGCGATTTATCAAATAAACCTAACGCCTCGTTAAACTGTCCATCATTAAACAATTCTAAACCTCTCAAGAAAGCAACTTGCTGATAAACCTCTGCATTTGCTTTAGAGCGATTTTTCTCCAATAACGTTAAAGCCTCTTTATAGTTTTTAGAAGTAACATACGAATCAATCAACAATGACTCCATCTCCCCTTTGTACGCAGAAGCAGGATATTTACTGATAAATGCGTTCAACACCTCTGGAGTGCTCACATACGCATTACCAATATCATAACTCAATTTCGCATAGTTCAAGAACGCATCTTCCTGAATACCCGCATCAAAGCGCATTTCAGAAGCGTTTTTAAACGCGTTAAGTGCCTGTGTTTTCTTATGTGTATGCAAATAACTTTCTCCTAAGTGGTAGTAAGCATTTTGAGCAATTGCATTGTTTCCACCAATAATCTTGTTGAATTGTTCAATTGCATTTGGGTAGTCTTTTGATTTGTAGTAAGCATATCCCAACTGGTAGAAGTCAGTATTACTCCACTTACCGTTTTTCCCTTTGTATTTCAACAAATACGGTAATGCCTTGTCATATTGCTTCATGTTGAAGTAACTTTCCCCAACAATTTTAGACAATTCAGACTGCTCTTCCGGAGTAGAAGAACTCATTTGAGCATTTCCCTTAGCAATAGCCTCTTGGAAATTACCCGTTTTAAAACTCATATCCGCTTGAAAATACCCCATTTTCTCTTGATAAGCAGATTTAGTTTCCACCTTATCAAAAAGCTTTTTAGCATCGTCAAAGTTATCAGAGTCATACGCAATATACCCAAGGTAGTAAGTAGCTTGTTCGCCCCACTGCCCTTTTGAGTTTACACGTTTTAAATATCTTTCTGCTTCTCTTTTATTTTTAGCGTAGAAATAACTATACCCTTTTTCAAAGTTAAAACGGTCTAACACTTTTTCGTCAACGATAGCGTCTTCTTTAACTTTAGTAGCATAGTGAAGTGATTTTACGAAATTACCTTTTGAGAAGTAGTAATCCGTAACCTCTACATAAGCTTGATTTTGTTTAGAACTTGTAGGATAATTCTTTACAAATTCATCAATCTTATCTTCAGCCCCTTCTTGATCTAAGCGAATTGCACAATTCGCGATATAATATACACAATCAGCTTCTACTTCCTTATTATGAGCAGATGGATTGTTTTTCACTTTAGAAAATAATAATTGAGCAGCTAAGTACTGTTCCTCATCGTATAGAGATACAGCATGTCTGAAATCAGACAAATCATCTACATAAATAGCTGATTGCTGTGCACTTGCAGTTATACTCCCAAGCGCGAGAGTTAAATAAGCTAATCTATTATTTTTGCGCATTTTTTTTCAGATTTATATATTGCCAAATATATCATTTTATACTCTTTAAAACTTATATTTTGGCAATATATTGTCTAAAATGC
>JASLGC010000004.1 GCA_030150335.1 Flavobacterium sp. | reverse complement strand
ACATCCGTCCCTTGCAATACATGAGGATGGTCTGCAGAACCACACAAAGGACAAGGTTGCCCTTGGTGCAAATCACTTGCATATTGCGTTAATTGTTGTGCTACACTCAATTGGCGCAATTCAGCCTCAATACCTTCTTGCTCTCTATCAAACTTTCCTCTGAATCCTTCTATCTCCTGCTCCCAATGTTCAACATGCTTAAACTTTAAGCCTGCAATATCCTTATCTACTGCGTGAATATCTTCATTCAACGACATAATCTTCTTACGCGTATCCTCTATTCCCTTTTGAATAAACCTGTTTTGATTGAACCATCCGTCAATCGCCATCAGCATATTAGCATCAATACGGCTTGTTTTTGCAGTAGCTAATTCATTCTCTTTAGTCAGGTGTAATTGTCTACTATCTTCAAGTGCCTTCTCAGCATTGCGAACATAAAGTTCTCCTTTCGCACGGCGTTCATCTAAAGCTTGTTTTTGAGCCTTAGCCAACTTAATTCCCTTAATCAAATCAAGTTCATAGCGTTCAGCCTTCAAATGCTCTAATCCTGCAAAACGCTCTTGAGCAACCTTTAGTTCCTCAGTAACTTTTGCAAACGTTTGTTGTAACTCCTCCGCATAGCGGTTTACCTCAACAAACGTACTTTCTTTTGATTTCAACTTAACAGCAATAGTACCTTGCTCTGCTAACTTTACAGAAAACGCCTTCTCTACTTGCTCGTATTGTTCTAACTCTGCTTTTTGCTTTTGTTTTTCAGGAACACTTTCTTCTAACTGAGTCAGCTCTGTTTTCTTGCTTACCAATAATTCAAAGTCGTCTTTTACGGCTTTCAACTTTTGGTATGCTTCATTCTCTTTTTTAAACTGAGTAGAAACCTTAGCTAACTTCTCACCTTCTTGTGTATGAAGTGTTTTCTTTTGTTCAATTTCTTCTTTTGTAATAAGTGCAAAACTCTTCAGTTGCCCTTCTAACAAGTTCATGCTCTCTTTGGCAGAACCATAGATAGCCTTTGCTTTATTACCAAGGTCAAAGCGCTCCAACCCAAAGATGTCTTGCATCATTCGAGTACGGTCTGCTCCTTTTAAGTCGATAAACTCCTTGAACTTCCCTTGAGGAATAATAATCGTACGCTTGAAGTTTTCATAACTCAACCCTACTACTTCCTCTATGTTTAACTCTGGAAGTGGAATCCATATTCCATCTTGCCATCTATATAAAACAGCATCCCCGCGTTTCACATCTTCAAATCGCTTTGAATTACGTCTAAACTCGCGGTAAATACGATACTTTTCATCTTTAAAATTATAGAACTCAAAATCAATAACAGAACGCTTTGACTTTAAATTCATCATATTATAAGCTCTCTTATCCTGTTTGTTTAAGCGCTCACTCTCTCCGTACAATCCAAAAGAAATTGCCTCCAGAATAGATGACTTTCCTGAACCTACCTTTCCGAAAATTCCAAAAAGGCCAGCTTCAATTAAATTCGTAAAATCTATTGTTTGTTTTTCCTGGTAAGAGTATAACCCTTCTATCGTCAGTTTTATTGGTATCATAACTAATTCAAAATCTCTTTAAACAAATCCATAATCTCTTCATTTGGCTCCTGTCCATTATACTTTTGTTTAAAATAATCTTTAAACAAGTCTTTCATATCCTGCTCCAGGTTTACTTGATTTAACTCCGGTTCTCCTTGTTTTTTAGCCAAAGAAACCTGCGGAATAATCATAACAATTCCATCGTGAGAAGCATACAAACGCTTAATATCATCTGCTTGTAAAAAAGTATCACTCACCAAAGTCAGCTCTACTAAATGCGTTGGGTTTTCTACCAACCACTCTACAGCGCTATCCACATTGTCAAACTTTTTACGAGATAAAGGACGTCCTTTAGTCAATGCAATTTTTTCGTAAGTAATCGGTTTCTTAGGTTCCGCACTTAACATCATCACATATTTCTCTTGACCTGCCTCGCTAAAACTGTAGCTCAACGGACTTCCAGAATACACCACAGGGCGTTCTTCTATTCCAATTTGATGCGCACGGTGTAAATGCCCTAAAGCTGTATATTGAATTTGCGATGGGATAATGTCACTGTATATCATATCAGCGTTACCAATTTTCAATGGTTTCTCTCCATCTGGCTCTTCTAATACTTCACCTGTTCTATTCATCATATACAAGTGAGAAATCAATAAGTTGATTCCTTTCTTGTCACAATACTTTTCAGCTACATCTGCCCAATTATCTTGCAATACTTCGTTCAGTGCTGTATTCTTATCATCTACATTTAACGCTTTCTTCAATCGAACCTCATTGGCATAAGGGGTATGAACAATGCGTATTGGATGTTTATATCTATCTAACTTTAACTCTATAAAACCTTTGTCTGACTTTGTAATCTGAAACTGTTGGTCAATACTGAAAGGTGCGATTTCTGCATTTGGAAAACCAACAAAGAAAATCCCACATTCTTTTGCCAATGGGTCTGGTGCATCAATTCGCTCAGGGCTATCGTGATTTCCCGCAATAGCAATTACAGGACGCTCTCCATTCTTTGCTAATCTCTTCAATGTTTTGTAAAACAAATCCACTGCTTCAATCGGTGGATTAAAAGCATCAAACAAATCCCCAGCCAACAAAACTAAGTCAACATTTTCTCTTTCTGCTATCTCACAAATTTCTTCTAAAACTTCTCTTTGTTCTTCTATACGACTAAAATTATCCAGTCGTTTTCCAAGGTGCCAATCGGCTGTATGTAGTATCTTCAATGCCATCTTCTCGTCTGTATTTTCTGAGCATTCAAAGGTAAGAACAAATAATCTGACTGCTAAACCTTTTTGCTAAATATAGGACTTTCGTATTCGCAACTATTCTCGCTATTTCATTCACTTTACAAGAAGTTGTAACTAACTAAAAAACACCTGTTTTACCAATTTAAATTTCAATTGCTAACTAACTTTTTCATTCTGATTTCAAAAAATAATGTTTGCGATATGCTGATTGGTCCCATAGTGCTCCCATAGTGCTGCCGTAGTGCTCCCATAAAAACTATGGAAAATATATGGGAGCACTTTGGGAGAATTACACCTACATTATGGGAGCACCCAATTAAACACTTTATCATAATTAACCATTTTCTTTCATTTAGTATAAACAGAAAAAGTCCCACTCTGTCGTTCTCAAAACAAAAAAAGGGCAATGAGATAAACTAAATATCTCATTGCCCTTTATGTATTTATTGATTGTGTGATTTAAATCTCACATCCTTCCGGTCCACAAGCGCCTGCGTCTTGATTCCCTTTCATTTCAAATTGTGGTTTACTTTCTTGGTAAGCTTGTGTTAACGCTTCTACGAATGCCTCAACTGGTTGTGCTCCTGATACTCCGTATTTTCTGTCTAATACAAAAAATGGTACTCCAGATACACCGATTGCTTGTGCTTCTTGAATGTCTTTTTGTACCTCATCCGTTTGCTCTTCTGTTTCCAAAAATGCTTTAACCTCAGCTTTGTTCAATCCTATCGTTTCTGCTAACGTAGCTAATACTTCAATATCACCAACGTTTTTACCTTCTGTGAAGTGAGCTAAGAACAACGCTTCTTCCATCTCATTTCCTTTACCTGCCTTTTGTGCAAAATGACTTAAACGGTGTGCTCTAAACGTATTCACAGGAACAGCGATATCTTGTCTAAAATCAATGCCTACAGCAGAACCTGCTTGTTGCAAATGAGCTAACATTCCTTCTATTTGTTCCATTGGCATACCTTTTCTGTTTACCAAATATTCTTTCGTTGACATATTAGCTCCTTCCACTGGTAATGTAGGGTCTAACTGATAACTCTTCCATTCTACTTGAATATTGTCTTTAAAAGGCAATTGCTCTAATGCACTTTCAAAGTGTTTCTTTCCAACAAAGCAAAAAGGACACATTACGTCCGACCATATTTCAACTTTCATATTGTTTCTATTTAATGTGATACAATGTACTGATGTAGTACTATTATTCAAATATACGGTTTATATTATGTTTCCCACCTCCAATTAACAATCCTTAAATAGTATCCTCAGAAAAACTATTAATTGATTTTTTGTACTTTTACCCTTATGGGAAAGTCAATCATCTTTATCGGAATTATCATTGTCATCATTGGTTTATTAATGCAATTCACCTCTATCAACTTCAATTGGTTTGGTAGATTACCTGGTGATATTCGCGTTGAACGTCCAGGCTTTTCTTTCTTTATGCCTATTACCAGTATGATTATTGTCTCTGTGGTAATTAGTGCTTTGATATGGATTTACAATCGATTCTTTTCGTAATGACTACTTAACCCAAGTATCTTTTCCTGCTATAATTCCCGAAATTAAAAGGATAACAGACATTACCAATAGGAATATGAATGAAGTCATCCAACTTCCTGAAAAGTCGTAAAATGCTCCAAATAATGGTGGTCCACAGGCAGCGATTAAATATCCAAAAGCTTGTGCCATTCCTGATAATTCTGCTGCTTGTACTGTACTACGAGTACGCAATACAAAGAATAGCATCGATAAACTAAAGGCTAATCCACTTCCTGCTCCAATCAATACACACCACAATACGATGTATTCTGTTTTGAAAATAAGTATTCCTCCTATACCGATGATAAATAACAAACCTACTATTCCTGCCAATAGCTTTTGATTGTTCATTTTACTTGCAATAATTGCTCCTGCAAATGTCATCGGCAATTGAGCAAATTGAACGTAAGACAATATCCATCCTGAGTCTTCTATAGACATTCCCCAGGTTTGAGCAACCTTAGGTAACCAAGCTGCTAAACAATAGAACAACAATGACTGCACTCCCATAAATACAGTTACAGCCCAAGCTAAACCTGATTTATATAGGTTCACTGTTTTTTCTTCTATAGGAAAATCTCCTTTCACTGTTTCTTCTTGCTTCTTTTTAAGTTGAGGCATCCAGATAAGAATTGTCGATAATGACAACACTACCCATATTCCTATAGAACCTTTCCATCCTAAATTAGTGATACGTCCTAAGCTGATACTAAACCCTGCTGCTAATGCTGCTGTTAGATTCATCGCTACAGAATAGATACCCATCATCGTACCTACTTTGTTACTGAAGTTATTTTTAATGAACGCTGGCATTAATACGTTTCCAACTGTAATTGCTGTTCCTACTAATGCTGCACCCAAAAACAAAGA